>JBOGFE010000062.1:0-4446 GCA_050741935.1 Acidimicrobiia bacterium
CTACTCCCTGGCTCCGGGTGCTCCCGGCCTGGGGCTCGATCCTCCGGCCCACACGGTCCTGGCCGGGCTGCTGGCAGCCCTGGCCGAGGGCCAGGGGGCCGACGGCACCGATGCCGCCGGGCTCGGCCGGCGGTGGGGGCAGAAGTCGGGCGCCCGCCGACAGGACGGCCGGGGCTGCCTGGCCGCCCTCATGGCCGAGCTCGACCGCCTCGGCTTCGATCCGGTCGAGTCACCCGCCGGCGGCGGAGGGCCCCGGGTCCGGGTCGACTTCCTGCACTGCCCGTTCCGGGAGCTGGCCGAGGCGTATCCGGAGCTGGTGTGCAACCTGCACCGGGGGATCGTCGAGGGAGTCGTCTCGGTGACCGGAAAGCCGGGAATGGTGGAGGATTTCCGGACGTTGCACCACCGGGACCCGTGCAATGTCACGGTGGCCACCGGGTAGTCTGAAGTTCCACAGGACCGATTTCGAAGCACGTCAAGGAGGAGTTCGTGATCACCGTCACCGATTCGGCAGCGGCCAAGGTGAAGGAGCTCATCGAGGCCGAAGGCAACGCCGAGCTCGCCCTGCGTGTGGCGGTGCGACCCGGCGGGTGCTCGGGCTTCAGCTACGAGATGTTCTTCGACTCGGAGTTCGCCGCCGACGACCAGAAGGCCACCTTCGGGGGCATCAACGTCGTGGTCGACTCGGCCAGCCTCTCGTTCCTGAGCGGAGCCTCCCTGGATTACAAGGAGGGGCTCATGGGCGCCGGCTTCACCGTCAACAACCCGAACACGACCCGCTCCTGCGGCTGCGGGCAGTCGTTCTCGTAGTTCCGGCCCGGCTGTGAGCTCCTGGCTCGTCACCGGTTCACCGGAGAACTTCGGCCGCACCCGGGATCTCGGGTTCTCGGTTCAGGGTTTCAAGTCGCGCCAGCGCAAGAAGGTGCTGGAGCAGATGCAGCCCGGCGACGGGCTCGTGTACTACCTCTCCGGGGTCCAGGCCTTCGGCGGCACCGCCACCATCCAGAGCGAGGGGTTCGAGGACCACGAGGTCATCTGGCAGTCCAAGCCCGGGGAGGACTACCCCTACCGGGTGAAGATCTCGGCCGACGTGGTGCTCGACGAGGGGGAGTGGGTGCCCTCCGAGGCCGTCGCTCCCGGCCTCAGCTACGTGCAGAAGTGGCCTCCCGAACACTGGAAGCTGGCCTTCCAGGGCAACCTGCGCCAGATCCCCGACGAGGACTTCGCCGCCCTCCGCTCGGCTATCGACGCCGCCCGCGCCTCCAGCTAGACGGCCGGGCATGGGGCAGGGGCCCCATGCTCCGGAGGAGCCTGGGGTTGGGGCCCCAGGCGGGGCGGCGAAGCCGCCGGCATCACAGGAAGCTGCCCAGCTGGGCGGACTGCGCCTCGATGCGCTCGAGCTCGCGCTCGGCGTCTTCGACGAGCTTGGCGGCCAGGGCCCGGGCCCGCTCCGCCTCCGGGTCGGGGGCCGGCTCCACCGGAACCGATGAGGAGAGCCGCTCGATGAGGGTCTCCACCTCGTCTTCTTCGGGGGGCGTACCCGGCGCCAGCTTGGCCCAGCGGGCGCCGAGCTCATCCCGGCGTTGGGCCGCTTCCTCGGCCCGCTGGCGGGCGGCGGCGGTCGTCTTGGCCTTGGCCTGAGCACCGGGAAGGTCCTCGGGATCGGCCAGCCCGGTGGCCGCCATGGCTTCTTCGGCCTGGGCCGTGGCGGCCCGGTGGGCGGCGGCGGCCACCCGCAGGTCGGCGGTGATGACCACCACCAGGGCGGCGGGCAGCAGGTAGACCCAGGGTTGCCAGCCCAGGGCGGCGATGACGATGATCATGCCGGTGGCGCTGATGAGCGACCCGGCCGTCCGCCGCCACGCCGGGGGCAGGTCGGCGCTGGCGTTCCTGGCGTCGGTCCGGGCGGCTTCGGCCGTGTCGAGGACCTCGAGGTCGGGCCCGTCGGGCAGAGCCGCCCGGAATTCCTCGGCGGCCGCCGCCTCGACGGTTGCCTCCCGGACGTCCCGGGCCGCGTCGCGCAGGACGTCGGGCACCATGGCGGGGACGGGGGGACAGGGCGAGGAGGTCGCCTCCAGCTCGGCCAGCGTGGCCCGGGCCGCCTCGAGCTGGGCCTGGGCCTCGGCCCGGGCGGCGGCCAGGTCGGCCGCCAGGGCGGCGGCCTGTCCCGGGTCGAGCCCGTTGGTCGACGCGCCTAGCGTCTGTTTCTCCGCTTTCACCATGACCCCCGAGGAGGTCGCCGATGCCCGTCGAGCCCGTACCCACGCCGAGCGCTCCTGGTACCGGCCTCCCCTACTCGCCGGCCGTGCGGGCCGGCGACTGGATCGTACTGGCGGGCCAGGTGGGCCTGGACCCGGCCACCGGCGCGCTGGCCGAGGGGGTCGAAGCCCAGGTCCGCCAGGTCCTGGCCAACATCGCCGCGGTGCTCGGGGACTGCGGCGCGACCCTCACCGACGTGGCCAAGGCCACCGTGTTCCTCACCGACATGGGGGACTTCCCCGTGCTGAACGAGGCCTACGCCGCCGCCTTCGCCGGCCACCGGCCGGCCCGGACCACCATCGGCGTGGCCGCCCTGCCGCTCGGCGCAAAGGTGGAGATCGAAGTGCTCGCCTATCAGCCCCAGACCTGACATCCCTTCCATCTTCTCACCGGAGGGGGCGAGTTCCTGGGGCACCGGAGAAGTCGGGCTAGCGTGACCATCATGGCCGGCGCGTCGGTTGTGGTGCTCGTGATGCTGGTGATCGGGCCGGTCCTGATCTTCGCCGGCGGAGCCGCCTGGTCCGCCCTCCTCGGCTCGACGCTCGACGCCTGGGTCCGTCAGGCGCACCCGGAGAGCCGGCCCCTGGGTTAGGACCTGTCTCCCGGCACTCCCCAGCGGGACTGCCCGAAGCGGTAGCCCACGGAGCGGACGGTCTGGATCCACCCGGCATGGTCCTCGCCCAGCTTGGCCCGCAGGCGCCGGACGTGGACGTCCACGGTGCGGGCCCCGCCGTAGTACTCGTAGCCCCAGACCCGCGACAGCAGCGTCTCGCGGGTGAACACCTTCCCCGGGTGGGTGGCGAAGAACTTGAGCAGCTCGTGCTCCATGTAGGTGAGGTCGAGGGGCCGTCCGGCCACCGCCGCCTGGTACGTCTCCAGGTTGATGAGCAGGTCGCCGTACTCGACGACCTCGGGGCCGGTGGCCCGCCCCGCCCGCCAGGCCAGGAGCCGCAGGCGGGCCTCCACCTCCTTGGGGTGGAACGGGGTGAGGCAGAAGTCGTCGAAGAGGTCCTCGCGCAGCTCGAGATCGGCCAGCTGGGTGCCCGAGACGAGCAGCAGCACGGGGGACACGGGAACGTCGCGGCGCCGCAGCGACCGGCACACCACGAACGCCCCTTCCGGGTCGGTCTCGGCGCTCACCACCGCGCCCGCCCAGCCATCCAGCGGCTCGAGCTGGGTGGCCACCGAGGCGTTGATGGCCGCCTTCCAGGAGTAGCCGGCCAGATCGAGCGTCTGCACGAGCAGCGGAGGCGGCGGGTCCGGGAAGACAAGGAGAGGTTCGCCCATGAGATCCCCTCTCACAGGACCTGCGCCAGCAGTGACTGGCGGCTGGGGCAGGGGCCCCCGGCCGCAACGCGATGAGCCGCCAGGCGAAGAGCCGTCATCAGAGGGTTCCCAGGTAGCGGTCGATCTCGAAGGGCGTCACGTACGACTTGTACTCGGCCCACTCGAGGCGCTTGTTGCGGATGAAGTAGTCGAAGGTGTGCTCGCCCAGCACGTCGGCCACGAACTCCGACTTCTCCATGACGTCGAGGGCCTCGGCCAGGGAGTTGGGCAGGTTGTAGATGCCCTCGGCCAGGCGCTCCTCGGGGGTCATCTCGAAGATGTTGTTGGTGGCCTCGGGCGGCAGTGGGTAGCACTCCTCGATGCCCTTCAGGCCGGCCGCCAGCATGAGCGAGAAGGCGAGGTAGGGGTTGCAGGCCGGGTCGGGGGCCCGGTACTCGACCCGGCTGCCCGACTCACCCCGGCGGGGGATCGGCACCCGGACCAGCGCCGAGCGGTTGTTGCGCGCCCAGCACACGTATACCGGTGCCTCGTATCGCTCGCTGAGCCGCTTGTAGGAGTTCACCCACTGGTTGGTGATGGCCGTGATCTCCCGGGCGTGCTGAAGGAGGCCGGCCACGAACCACTTCCCCACCTTGGAGAGACCGTGCTCCTCGCCCGGGTCGTGGAAGGCGTTCACGTCGCCCTCGAAGAGGGAGAGGTGGCTGTGCATCCCCGATCCCTGCCAGCCCGCCACCGGCTTGGGCATGAAGGTGGCGTAGACGCCCCGGGACTGCGCCACCTCCTTCACCACCGTGCGGAAGGCCATGATGTTGTCGGCCATGGTCAGGGCGTCGGTGTAGCGCAGGTCGATCTCCTGCTGGGAGGGGGCGATCTCGTGGTGCGAGTACTGCACCGGGATGC
>JBOGFE010000063.1:0-3299 GCA_050741935.1 Acidimicrobiia bacterium
GCCCCGGCCAGCCCGGCCAGCCCCGGGTGGTCGCGCTCGAGGGCCACGAAGGCGGCCACGGCCGCGGCCATGAACAGGGCGTCGGAGTAGACCACCCCGAAGAGGTAGAAGGCGAAGGGCCACAGGAGCAGCCCGACGACGGCCACCCGGGCCACCCGCTCGCCCAGCGCCGCCCGGCACCAGCGCCAGAACAGGACGGCGGTGGCCAGGCCGGCGGCGTAGGTGACGAGCACGCCGGCGACGAGGGCGTCACGCACCACCACCATGACGAGGCGCATGGCCGCCGGGTAGCCGGGGAAGAATGCGACGGCGGACTGCTGGCCGGGCCCGGCGTAGAAGTAACCCTTGCGGGCGATGAAGCTGTACCAGTCGCTGTCCCAGCGGGTCCACCCGGCGAAGCCGGGATAGTCGGGGAAGCCGTGGTCGGGGACGGGGGCGCCGGCGATGAAGGCGAAGGAGACCTGCTGCCAGACGTAGACGGCCAGCGCGATCCCGCCGAAGAGGAGGATGACGAACCGGGCCGGGACGCCGTCGGTGGTCCGGGACAGCAACCGGGGTCGGAGCGACTCGGCGTGCCCGACCACTCAGTCGCGCTCCACCACGATCTCGACGGGGAGGCGGACCAGGCCCACGTCCCGCCCCGGGGCGGCGACCTCGAAGTGGCGGCGGGCCTCCCACTGGTCGTAGTTGAGCCCGCCCAGGGTGTGGACCCCGAAGGTGAGGGCGTAGGTCCCGTCGAGGAGGGGCACCTGGGCGAAGCGGAACGACACCGTCCGGCGCCCGGCGATGGTGCCCAGGTCGGCCCCCAGGATGTCGGTGTTGGTCCCGTAGACCAGCTGGCCCATGGAGCTGTAGACGGCGAGGCCGATCACCACGTCGTCCACCGGCTGGGCCGCCTCCAGGACGACGTCGATGCGCATCGGCTCCCCCGGCTGGGCGGTGTGGCCCCCGTTGGAGGCGTAGACCACGTCGGCCTCCACGATGCGCACCCGGCCCCACACCGGCGACAGCTCGGAGGTGGCCAGGGCCCGGTCGACCTCGGCGCCCGAGGTGATCCCGGTCATGAGCCGCTCCCGGAACGTCCGGATGACGTCGTTGGGGTCGCCCTCGATGACCAGCTGGCCGTGGTCCAGGGCGGCGGCCCGGTGGCACATCTGGCGGACCAGGTCGGCGGCGTGGGTGACGACCACGATCGTCCGGTTCTCGGCCTGGAAGGCCCGCACCTTGTCGATGCACTTGCGCTGGAAGGCCTCGTCGCCCACGGCCAGCACCTCGTCGACGAGGAGGATCTCGGGGTCGACGTTGATGGCCACGGCGAAACCGAGGCGGACGTACATGCCCGACGAGTAGTGCTTGACCGGCGTGTCGATGAACTGCTCCAGGCCGGCGAAGCCGACGATCTCGTCGAAGACCCGGTCGACGTCGACGCGGTTGAGGCCCAGGATCGAGCCGTTCAGGTACACGTTCTCCCGGCCGGTCAGCTCGGGATGGAAGCCGGCGCCGAGCTCGAGCAGGGCCGCCATCCGACCGGTGGAGCGGACGGCCCCGGAGGTGGGCTGGATGATGCCGGCGATGCACTTGAGGAGCGTGGACTTGCCCGACCCGTTGTGGCCCAACAGGCCCACCGTGGTGCCCGCCTCGATGGCCAGGTTGATGTCGTCGAGGGCTTTGAACTCCTGGTAGCGGTTTCGGCCCAGGTTGAGCATCCGCTCCTTGACGGAGTTGTACTTCTCCCGGTAGAGCCGGAAGGACTTGCACAGCCCCTCGATCTCGATGGCGGCGGCCACGGCGGGCTACAGCTCCTCGGCCAGATTGCCCTCGAGCCGGCGGAAGACGGTGAGCGCGATGACCAGCAGGACGCTGGCGGCGGCGATGACGACCCCGAGGTTGCGCAGGTGCCACAGCACGCCCGGCCCGAGGGGGACCACGTCGGGGCCGCCGAAGGATCCGTAGAGGGCCCGCTGGAAGGTGAGGACGATGGGCGTGACCGGGTTGAGCAGGGCGGGGAAGTTGCCCCCGTCGAAATGTTTGGTGATCAGGTTGTAGCTGTAGATCACCGGCGTCATCCAGAACCAGGCCAGCAGGGCCAGCTCCAGGAAGTGCTGGATGTCCCGCAGGTAGACGTTGAGCGCCGAGAGCAGCAGGGCCAGCCCGGAGACCAGCAGGAGCAGGGCGAAGAGGGCCAGGGGCAGGAGCGGCAGGAAGGCGACGTCAACGGGATGGCGGAAGACGGCCAGGGCCGCCACCAGCACCAGTGACTGGAGCAGGAAGTGGACCACGGCGGCCCCGATGGCGGACAGGGCCAGCACCTCCCGGGGGAACCACACCTTCTTCACCAGGCCGGCGTTGGCCACGATGGAGCCCGTCCCGGCGGCCAGGGCGGTGGTGAAGAGGTTCCACACCAGCAGGCCCGAGAGCAGGTAGATCGGGTACCGGGGGATCCCGGCGCCCAGGATCAGGTTGAAGGCCACATAGAAGACCACCAGGTACATGGCCGGGTTGAGCAGCGACCAGACGAAACCCAGGGCGCTGGCCTTGTACTTGGCCCGCAGCTCCATGCGCACCAGGTTCCCCAGCAGCTCCCGGTAGCGGATGATCTCGCGCAGGCGCCCGACCAGGGTGGTCGTCGTCCCGGTGGTCCGGTCCCGGCCGTGCCGGGGAGGCGAGGAAGCGCTGGTGGCGATGGCCGAAGCCTACCGCCGGCACCCCGGCCTTCCGGGGACGCAGACAAGGGCCGCGAATCGGGCGAAGGTGGCCCGCACCGGCGGATCCGACCGGGACCAGACGGTAGGGTCATCGGGAATTGCCCCGGGGGTCCCGGCCCCTTCCCGTAACCTGTCCTCCCATGAGCCACTCGCGCCACCTTCGCGACGCCCGAGGGATCGTGTGATCCGCTCCGGGCCCCGCTCGCCGGCCCTCCGGCGGGCCTTGGTGGTGGCGCTGGTGGCCGGATCGTCCGTCGTCCTGCCGCTGCAGATGGCCCGGGGCCTGCCCACGACCCGCTTCGCCACCCTCCCCGCCGGCCTGCCCGGGCCCGCCGGTGCCGTCCGCTTCTCGGCGGCGGCGGTGGACGGCCCCGAGATCCCGCCGCCGGGCGGGGCGGTGGTCGACGCCCCCTTCCCCCTCTCCCACCTCGGCGTCCGCTGGCACGGCCCCGAGGAGGCCAGGGTCGACGTGCGCTGGGCCGGGAGCGACGGGCGCTTCGGAGCCTGGAAGGCCATGCCCACCGACCACGACCTCGACGACGAGACGGTGGGCGTGGACGGTCCCCACCTCTCCGAGCTGGTGCGGGTGGAGTG
>JBOGFE010000064.1:0-2917 GCA_050741935.1 Acidimicrobiia bacterium
CGGCCACGAGGGGACCCTGGGGGTGGTCACCGAGGCGACCCTCGAGCTCGTGCCCCGGCCCCAGGCGGAGTTCGCCGCCTTCTTCGGCTACCCCGACTACGACACGGCGTGGATCAGTACCGGGGCGCTGGCCAAGTCGGGGTTCGCCACCCTGGCCGGGGTGGTCCTGTTCGACGAGCGCAAGCTCGCCTACCTGCGCCGGGACGACGAGGCCTACATCGAGCAGCCCGAGTCGCTCAAGAGCGTCGTGGCGGTGGCCATGTACGGCAACGAGGCCGAGGTCGTGCCGGCGGCGCGCCAGATCATGCGGATCGGGCGCGAGACCGGCGGCCGCTACCTGGGCGACGAGGTCAGCCAGGGCGACTGGGCCGCCCGCCACGACCGCTACGCCATCCCCCTGCACGGCCGCCTGCGCACCGGCGAGGTCGTCCCCATGTCCTGGCACTGCGAGGACGCGGCCCTCAACTACAGCGTGCTGCCCGCGGTGCGCGAGGAGTGGCACGCCATCGTCGACCGCTACATCTCCCGCTACGGCATCTTCGACGACTGGGGGATGTTCGCCTACACCAACGGGGCCTACAAGCCGTGGGGCGACTACCTGGTCGAGATCGACGTCGGCATCTGGGAGCAGAAGCTCGACGACGAGAACTGGGAGGGCTGGCTGAACTGCAAGCGCGAGATCACCGAGGTCACCCTGAAGTACGGCGGGTCGATCAGCGCCTGCCACGGGGCCAGCCGCGAGGGCGACGTGGAGTACGTCCCCCAGGAGCTCGGCGGCGCCTTCGACGTGATGAAGAAGATCAAGCGCGCCCTCGACCCCAACAACATCATGAACCCGGGCAAGTACCTGCTCGACCAGGCCTACGAAGACTGAGTACGGAGGAGCCCATCATGTTCGGTTTCCGGCTGGCCGCCCAGAAGCCGCCCGAGGCGCGGCGGATCAAGGAGGACGTGGTGATGCGCTTCGACCACGTCTACGAGGTCGACCCGGAGAAGATGACGGTGTTCCCCCAGCAGGACATCCCCGCCTGGGACACCCACCGGATCGTGGCCAGCCGCTGGGACCACCTGGCCTGGATGCACCGCCACTTCGCCGACAAGGTCCTGGGCATGGCCGACCTCGGCCTCAACGAGGACGGCACCGAGCCGGACTAGCCCTATTACGTCGAGCGGTGTTCGTGGGACGAGCTTTCGGCGCCCTCGGGTCGTGGGAAGCCACGCCAGTACAGGTGCCATTCGGCGAGGCGGTCCCCCTCCATGGTCCAGAACTCGCCGCCGAACCCCTGCCTCGGCTCGCGGGTCTGGGAATTCACCCAGGTGTCGGCGAACTCGACGGTGATGGTGTCGCCGCTGGCGGCACGAAGCGTCTTGGTGAGCCGGTAATCCTTCACGGCGGCGAAGAGCCTCTCGTGCCAGCGCCGCAGGTCGTCGATGCCCTTCCCCACGAGCTTCCCGTTCATGTAGAAGACGGCGTCGGACGTGAACAGGGCCAGGACACGGTCCATGTCCAAGGCGTTGTAGGCGTCTTCGGCCTTCTTTACGAGACCCTCGGGCGTCGTCGTCACGGTCCCCCCTTCGGGCCGGTGGGGCTTCCTGGCCTGGAAACTCGGATGCTACTCGTGGCCCGCACAGCAGGCCGAGGCCGGATCGCAGCCGAGGCCGTCCTGAGGCGAATCGCCTTCTCCCACACCGGAATCAGCGAGAACGACGTAGTGCTCCCACGCCTGCCCGTCCGGGTCGGTGGTCCACACCTTGTCCTGGACGGCGTAGCAGCAGGTGACGTTCTCCTCGGTGGCGGTGTCGAGGCCCTCGCCGGCGAGGCGGGCCTGGGCGGCGGCGACCTCGTCCGACGAGGTGACCTCCACGCCCAGGTGGTTCAGGCGGCCCGTCGCTTCGGGATTCTCGATGAGCACGAGCTTGAGCGGCGGGGACTCGACGGCGAAGTTGGCGTACCCGGGGCGGCGTTTGGCCGGCTCAGTGGCGAACAGCTTGGAGTAGAAGTCGACGGCCTCGTCGAGGTCGGACACGTTGAGGGCGAGCTGGATGCGGGACACGGGGCCTCCTCAGGATCTAGTATTGACGGGTGTCGATATCAGATACTGGCTGATACATCGACGTCTGTCAATACGTTCTTGAGTGCGGAGGTTACCGGTGGAGGTCAAGACGATCGAGGCCTGCTGCGAGCCGCTCATGGCCGGAGCGCTGACAGAGGCGGAAGCGAGTGAACTGGCCGCCGCCTTCAAGGTCCTGGCCGACCCCGCCCGGCTCCGGCTGTTCTCGATGGTGGCGAGCATGCCCGCCGGCGAGGCGTGCGCCTGCGAGCTGGTCGAGCCGCTGGGGCGTTCCCAGCCGACCGTGAGTCATCACCTGTCGGTCCTGACCGACGCCGGGCTCGTCAGCCGCGAGCAGCGGGGACGCTGGGCCTACTTCCAGGTGGTCCCCGAGCGCCTGGCCGTCCTGCGCGACGCCCTCGAGCCGCGCCAGTAGCCGAGGAGGTCGGTCACTCCCCTGAGAGGGTCGCCTCCAACTGGCGGGCCCGGCGGTGCCAGCCCGTCATCCCGATCGCCTCGAACTGCCGGAGAGCGGCCTTCAGCAACGGTCTGGCGGCCGCGGGGTCTCCCGGCGCAGCGCGCCGGGCGTGCATGAGCGCCTCGTCGAAGTCGCAGATCGCCAGCTGCGGCGTCCCGCCTTGTTCGGCCAGGACGAGGCGGGCCTCGGCGAACCAGTGCCCGGCCTCGTCGTAGCGGGCGTCCAGGGCGCAGCAACAGGCGAGAGCATGGCGCACCTCGTCCGAGCCCACGCGGAAATCGGGCGGCAGTAGCTTCTCCCGCAGGGCCGCTTCGATCGCCTCGAGGTGATCGGTCCGCTCGAGGAACCAGTGCACCTCGGCGGCCGCGCAGGCCATCGTGCCGAACGC
>JBOGFE010000065.1:0-4786 GCA_050741935.1 Acidimicrobiia bacterium
CCTCCAGGCGGTGGACGCCCGGCCCCGACAGGGAGGGGAGCGCGTCCTTGCCGGCCACGGTCACGGTCCGCAGCTGGCGGCCGAAGGGACGCCCGTCCGGCGGCGCGAACCACGGCTCGTCGTCGAAACGGACCTCGAGATGGGGCCAGGCCAGCAGCAGCTTGGGTGCCACCGCCCCCACCGTCGGGTCGCGCAGCGCCTCGGTGGCGCTCTTCAGCCAGCTCTCGCCGGCGAAGGCGTCGTCGTTGAGGAGGGCCACCACATCGCCGGTGGCGACCGACAGCCCGGCGTTCACGCCGCCGGCGAACCCGAGGTTGCGCTCCAGCGGGACGGGGCGGGCGCCGAGGCGGCGGGCCTCGCGGGCGGCCCAGCCGCCGGGGGATCCGTTGTCGACGACCAGCACCTGGTCGGCCTGGTCCAGGACCGATTCGATCGAGGGCACCAGCCACGGGTGGCGGCGGTAGGCCACGATCACCACAGATGTCGACACCGGGCCAGCCTACGGGGAGGCGGGCCTACGGGGTGGCCAGCAGGCTGGCCAGGGAGAGGATGGCGAAGCCGCCGAGCACGGTGGCGGAACAGGCGAGGACGACCGAGAAGGCCGTCCCCTTCAGCCAGTGGCCGGCCACCGCGACCAGGGGGAAGGCGGTGAGGACGAAGCGGGGCCGGGCCCCGAGCGTCTGGGAGACGAGGGCCAGGGCCATCACCCCGAGCGTGTAGGCCAGCACCGGAGCCGGAGGGCGGGCCCGGATCAGGAACACGAGGGCGACGACGAGGAACAGGGTGCCGGCCACCGCCACCGTGATGTTCACGTCGCCGAAGGGACGGCGGAAGAAGGTGTCGATCTTGTCCCAGGTGGCGCCCAGGTTGACCTGCTCCTCCCAGCCGTCGCGCTGGTTGCGGAACCAGGCGTCGACGTAGCCGGTCCGGACCCAGAGGAAGACCTGGAAGGCGACGAACCCGACGGGAGCCAGCAGCGGCGCCACCAGGGCCCGCCACTCCCGCCGGTGCCGGATGGCGGTGCCGGCGGCCCAGGCACAGGCGGGCACCAGGGCCAGGGCGTTGGGCCGGGTGGCGGTGGCCAGCCCGGCCAGGACCCCCGCCGTGACCCACCACCGGGAGAGCAGCGCCAGCAGGCAGCCGGCGGCCAGGGCCAGCATGAGGGGCTCGGCGTAGACCATCGACAGGACCAGGGCCCCGGGGAAGAAGCAGAAGAGGGCCACGCCGCGATCGGCGGCGTCCGAGCCCCAGCACCGCTCCAGGAGCAGCCAGAGGAGGACCACGGCCACCAGGCCGGCGACACCGGCGACGATCAGGCCGGCCATCCGGGGTGAGAAGCCGAGGGCGCCCACCGCCCTGATGCCCAGCGGGTAGAGGGGAAAGAAGGCGGCCGTCGTCTGGTCGGCGTCGGTGGTGTCCGAGTTCGGGGGCAGATCGTGCGGGTAGCCGTGCTCGGCCACGGCCAGATACCACCCGCCGTCCCAGCCCGTCAGGGCGCTGCCGATGCTGATCGGGTCGTTGAGCCGTGACGTCATCCACACCGACACGAGGACGACGAGGCGGGAGGCGAGGTAGATGCCCATGGGCCGGGCCGCCAGCCGGGCCCAGACGGCGAGCCGGTCACGGCCGCTGGTGTCCCGGGTCGGTCTCAGGGCTGGCTCACGGAGGTGAGAAGGAACGTCTTCCCGGGGCGCCCGGGCACGGTGACGATCGCCTTCTTGCTGGTGGTGACCACGACCTCGCTGAACACCGGCTCGGGAAGCTCCAGGACCAGGCCGGAGGGGGCGTCGGTCACCTGAGCGTCGCCGATGACCGTCCCGTCGGGGATCGTGGCGGTCAGACCCAGCGGGGCCAGCTCGGCCAGGCCCATGCCCGAGAGAGCCGCCCGCCTCGGGTAGCCGGGCGTCCGGACGAACAGCATGCGGGCCTCATCCTCGAGCCAGAGGCGGTAGCGCCGCTCCGGTGTGAACTCGTCGAAGTTGAAGCCACCGATCGGCATCGCCACCAGCGCCTCGCCCCGGGAGAGGTCGAGCAGCCGGTAGCGGTCGTTCTCGGCCACGACCACGCCCGGGTCGGCGTCGACGAAGTCACGCGTCCCGACCAGGAGGAAGGGGCGGAGCTTCATGTCCCACAGCCCCAGTCCTTCGATGCCCGTGGTGTAGTCGTGGTACACGAAGGGGTAGTCGACCTCCGGCCGGTCGCGGAGCAGGTACATGATCCAGAGCTGCTGGAAGAAGTGTGAATCGAGGACCAGCAGGTTGTCCCCGTCGTCCCGTACGACGTCGTCGACCCAGCCCAGGGCCTCGGAGAAGTCGTCGTCGACGTTGCGGGCGATCAGGAAGTTCGACGTCGTCTCCCGGGCTGTCTGGACGTTGGCGATCGTGAAGGCCACGACGAGGACCGCGACCGGGGCGGCGACGATGACCGCCAGCGCCCGGGATCTCGCCCGGAGAAAGGTGACGAGGTTCCACCCGCCGACCGCCACGGCCAGGAACACGATCGGCAGGCTGATCTCGATGGCGCGCTGCTGGGCGTAGGAATAGGGCCGGATGAAGCTCAGAAAACAGACGACGAAGGCGGAGGATGCAGCCCAGGCCGCCACCCGACGGCCGGGTCCCGACCCCAGGGCGGCCAGGACCCCGAGGGCGATGCCCCCGCAGATGAGCGGGCCGAGCAGAGTCGGGCCGGTACCGGACCCGAACGTCGAGACGCCCGAATAGCGGTTGATCACGGCCCAACCGGTGGTGTCGAGGAAGGGGGAGATCCACCCGGTCCCGGCGAGGCGGTATTCCAGCAGCAGGGCCCGGACGAGGCTGTACCAGACGACGGGGGCGAGGGCGACGGCGAAGAGCCCGATGGGGACGGACCGGCGGAGCGCGCCCCCGAGCCCGGCCCGGCCCCGGGCCAGCCCGGTCCCCAGCAGCAGGGTCCCCATGCCGATGGCGAGGATGGGGAGGTACTCCGAGTAGATGGCGAAGAGCCCCGCCACCGACAGCCCCACCAACCAGGAGGGTGGCCGCCAGGGACCGGTCTCGAAGACGGCGGCCAGCAGCAGGCCGAGGGTGACGGGAACGGCGGCGATGCCGAGGAGCGACGCCGAGTTCTGGTTGAACAGCTGGCCCGTGGTGAGGGTGGACAGGCTCGTGACGGCTCCGGCCGACATCCCGAGCCACGGGCTGAGACCGAGTAGCCGGGTGGCGGCGGCCATGGCGCCCGGCAGTAGCAGCAGCCACAGGGCGCTGACCGTGTACCAGGTGACGAGCGGATCCCGGCCGGTCACGGTGGCCGCCGTCGCCTGGACGAGCTCCTCGCCCACTCGCAGGCCGTTCTCGAGGTGCACCCGGGCGTAGTCGTAGACCGGGGGCCGGGGGGGAAGGCGCGGCGGGTCGGTGACGGCGTGGTCCAGGAGCCAGTCGGTCAGGGTCACGTAGGCGTAGGCGTCGTTGTTGGAGGTCGGCTGGACCAGCCGGGGACCGTCGACCCTGACCTGGGGGATGAGCCCGAGGGCGAGGGCCGGGATTCCGGCCAGGGTGGCGGACACGAGCATGGCGAGGGCGGAGATCGGGATCCGGCCCGCCCGCGACCGGCGCCAGAGGACGACCAGGATGGCGGCGGGGAGCAGCACGACGAGCCCCGTCCTCGTGCCGGTGAACAGGCCCGGCCAGTGGAGCAGAGCCGCCAGCGCCATGGCTCCCACCGCCGGGAGGGCGGGGAGGAGCGTCCTCCTCCCATCGCTGTCGACCATCCAGAGCACCAGGGCTCCGGCGAGGCAGAGGGCGATCCAGGTGACCCCCAGGATCACCACCATGGACGTCATCGATGCTTCGGGCACCGCAGCGGCATGGGCTGCGTTGTAGCACCTGCCCCTGGTCCGGCGGTGCTTTGCGGCCGGCGTCTAGCCTGGGACGGTCGTGCACAGACGTCGACCAACTGACCTTGTCGTCGCCCTGACCTACTACGCCCCGTATGTGAGCGGGTTGTCGGCCACGGCCCGGGGCGTGGCCGAAGGCTTGGCGGAGCGGGGCTGGCGTGTCCACGTCGTGACCTGCCGGCACGATCCTTCGCTCCCCGTCGAGGAGGAGCTCAACGGGGTGAAGGTCATTCGGTGCCGTTCGCTGGCCCGGTTGAGCAAGGGGGTCATCGCCCCGGCGTTCGTTCCCCGGGCGGTGAGGGAGCTGCGGATGGCGAGGGCCGGGCACTTCCATCTGCCGCTCCTCGAAGCCGGCGTCATCGCCCGGGCGGTGGGGCGCAGCACGCCCCTGTTGAGCACGTACCACTGCGACGTCGCCCTCCCGCCCTCCCTGGTCAACCAGGCGGCCATGCGGTCGGTGCTCGCCTCGGCCCGGTCCGCCATCCGGCACTCCGAGGCGGTGGTGGTCTCGAGTCTCGACTATGCCCGCGCCAGCCTGCTCTGGCCCGAGCTCCGGGCGCGCCCGCTGGCCCCGATCCCGCCTCCGTGCCTCGACCGCGGCGGCGGCTCCCCGATGTTCCGGGACGGGCCCGGTCCCCACATCGGGTTCCTCGGACGCATCGTGGAGGAGAAGGGCCTCGCCCTCCTCATCCAGGCCTTCATCAAGCTCGACCGGCCGGACGCCCGCCTCCTCATCGGCGGGGACTACGAGGGCGTGGCCGGTGGCAGCGTCATCGCCCACCTCCGGGCCCTGGCTCCCGACGACGACCGGATCCGGTTCCTGGGGTTCATCCCCGAGGATCGGCTGGCGGACTTCTACGCCTCCCTGGACTGCTTCGCCTTCCCCTCGGTCAACGCCTTCGAGGGGTTCGGGAT
>JBOGFE010000066.1:0-4083 GCA_050741935.1 Acidimicrobiia bacterium
CACCCGCGATGGCAGACGCTGTTGTCGGGGACACCCCGAACCCCGGGTGTCTCTTCTGCGGGATCGTCGCGGGATCCATTCCGTCGGATGCCGTACTGGAGACGGAGCTCAGCTATGCCTTCCGGGATATCAACCCGGCGGCGCCCGTCCACGTCCTGGTCGTGCCCAAGGCCCACCTCGACTCGGCCGCCGATCTCGACGGCACGCAGGCCGAGCTGCTGGTCGACCTCCTCGGTGCCGTCAACCAGGTGGCGGCCCAGGAGGGGGTCGCCGAGACCGGCTACCGGGTCGTCACCAACGTCGGTGAGGACGCCGGTCAGCTCGTCCGCCACCTCCACTTCCACGTGATCGGTGGGCGTGGGCTGCGCTGGCCCCCCAAGGGCAGCGAAGCCGGCGGCTAATCTTCGATTCAGCTTGACACCCCCACCTCAGACCCAGGTCAAGATCCTCGTGCCGGGCAATCACCTCATGGTGAGCCTGCTCGGGCAGCGGGACGAGTTGCTGCGTCTGGTGGAAGGTGCCTTCCCGGTGGCCATCCACGTGCGGGGCAACGAGATCACCATCACCGGCGAGGCGGTGGAGGCCGACCGGGTCGGGCGCCTCTTCGAGGAGCTCGTCCTCCTCCTGGAGTCCGGCCACCCGCTCGACCGGGACAACCTGGGCCGCACCATCGAGATGATGAAGGCCGACCAGCGGCCCTCGGACGTGCTCAACACCGCGGTGCTCCGGGGCCGCAAGACGGTGCGCCCGAAGACGGCGGGGCAGAAGCGCTACGTCGACGCCATCCGGGACCAGGTGATCACCTTCGGGATCGGCCCGGCGGGGACGGGGAAGAGCTACCTGGCGGTGGCGCTGGCCATCCAGGCCCTTCAGGCCAAGCAGGTCAACCGCATCGTGCTCACCCGCCCGGCGGTGGAGGCGGGCGAGCGCCTCGGGTTCCTGCCCGGCGACGTGATCGCCAAGGTCGACCCCTACCTGCGGCCGCTCTACGACGCCCTCTACGACATGGTCGATCCCGAGGCCGTGCAACGCCTGATGGAGAGGGGCTCGATCGAGGTGGCGCCCCTGGCGTACATGCGTGGGAGAACTTTGAATGACTCCTTCATCATCCTCGACGAGGCCCAGAACACCACCGCCGAGCAGATGAAGATGTTCCTCACCCGCCTGGGCTTCGGCTCCAAGGCGGTGGTCACCGGCGATGTCACCCAGATCGACCTGCCCGATGGCAGGGGCCGGTCGGGGCTGCTGGCGGTACGGTCGATCCTGGAGGGGATCCCCGGCCTGTCCTTCGTCGAGCTCGGGAGCGCCGACGTCGTGCGCCACCGGATCGTCCAGGACATCGTCGACGCCTACGAACTCCACGAGAGGTGATGGAGTCAGTGGAGGTCTTCGTCGCCGACGAGCAGTCCGAAGTCGAGGTCGACGCACTCCGGTGGGTGCGCCTGGCCCGCATGGTGCTCGAGGAGCAGGGAGTGCGGGGCGACGCCGAGCTGTCCATGCTCTTCGTCGACGAGAAGGCCATGTCCGACCTCAACGAGCGGTTCCTGGGCCGGGACGGGCCCACCGACGTGCTCGCCTTCCCCCTGGACGACGAGCTGGTGGAGAGCGGCCGCCAACCCGACCAGGGGGGTCGGGGGCCGGGCTCGCCGGCGGAGCCGTCCGACGCCCCCATCCTGGTGGGCGACGTCGTCATCTGTCCCAAGGTGGCGGAGTCCCAGTCGAAGGAGCACATGGTGCCCTTCGACGACGAGATGAGCCTGCTCGTGGTCCACGGGGTCCTCCACCTGCTGGGGTTCGATCACGAGGAGGAGGACGAGGCACTCGTCATGGAACGCCGGGAGCGGGAGCTGATGGCCCGCTTCAAGGACCTGGAGCGGGGCGGGAAGTGAGCAGCACCGAGTGGTTGATCCTGGCCGGCATCAGCGTCCTCTTCGGCGTGTCCATCGTCACCGCCGCGGCCGAGACGGCCTTCACCAAGATGAGCCGGGTCCGGGCCATGACCCTGGACGAGGAGGGCCGCAAGGGGGCTTCCCGGCTGGCCCGGCTCCTCGAGGCGCCGGAGTGGACGCTCAACATCGTCCTGCTGCTGATGATGGTGAGCCACTTCGCCGTGGCCAGCCTGGTGGCCATCATCGTGGAGGACCACTTCGGCGGCTTCGGCGTGGCGGTGGGGACGGTCGTCGAGGTGATCGTCTTCTTCGTCCTGGCCGAGGTGGCCCCCAAGACCTGGGCCATCCTCCACACCGACGTCGCCGCCACCAGGCTGTCCGGGTTCCTCTGGGCGGTGAGCCGGTTTCCGCCGCTGCGGGTCATCACCCGGGTGCTCATCGGCATGGCCAACCTCATCCTTCCCGGCAAGGGGCTGAAGAAGGGCCCGTACACCTCGGAGGAGGAGATCAGGACCCTGGCCGACGTCGCCGCCCAGGAGGAGGTGATCGAGCGGGAGGAGCGCCGCCTCATCCACTCCATCTTCGAGTTCGGCGACACGGTGGTGCGAGAGGTCATGTCCCCCCGTCCCGACATGGTGGTGGTCGACATCACCGACACCATCAACACGGCGGTGGAGCAGTCGACCCAGGCCGGGTTCTCCCGCCTGCCGGTGGTCCGGGAGAGCCCTGACGACGTCGCCGGGCTCGTCTACCTGAAGGACATGATCCGGGCCATCCGGGAGGGCCGGGCCGGCGACCCGGTGACGAGCGTGGTGCGCCCGGCTGTGTTCGTGCCCGAGCAGAAGCGGGTGGCCGAGCTGCTGCGCGAGATGCAGCTCAACCGATTCCACCTGGCCATCGTCATCGACGAGTACGGCGGCACCGCCGGCCTCGTCACCCTGGAGGATCTCCTGGAGGAGATCGTCGGGGAGATCGTCGACGAGTACGACGTGGAGGAACCCCGGGTCGAGCAACTCGGCGACGGCGGGCTGCGGGTGGCGGGCCGCACCTCCATCGACGAGGTCAACGAGGTCCTCGGGGCCGAGCTGCCCGCCACCGAGTGGGACACCGTCGGCGGGCTGATGTTCAACCTCCTCGGCCACGTCCCCGTCGAGGGCGAGACGGTGGCCTGCCAGGGGATCGAGTTCCGGGCCGAGCGCATCCAGGGTCGGAGGATCCTCACCGTGCGCATCGAACCGGGCGAGACCGAACCCGCCGACGTTCCTTCGTGACGTTCCGCTCGGGATTCGTCACCCTGGTCGGGCGACCCAACGTCGGGAAGTCCACCCTCCTCAACCAGCTGGTGGGCACCAAGGTGTCCATCGTCTCGGACAAGCCCCAGACCACCCGCAACCAGGTGCGCGGCGTCCTCGGCCGCCCCGACTCCCAGGTCGTCTTCATCGACACCCCCGGTATCCACAAGCCGCGCACCGAGCTGGGGCGGCGACTCAACCGGCGGTCGCTGGAGACCCTGGACGCGGTGGACGTGGTCTGCTTCCTCATCGAGGCGTCAGCCCCCATCGGCGCCGGTGACCGGTTCATCGCCGCCGCCCTGGCCGAGGTCGCCACCCCGGTGGTGCTGGTGGTGAACAAGGTCGACGCCGCCGGGCCGGCGGCGGTGGCCGCCCATCTGGTCGAGGCCTCCACCACTCTGGGTGACTTCTCCGCCTACGTGCCGCTGTCGGCCACCACCGGCGAGGGTACCGATGCCCTGCTGGAGGAGATCACCGGTCGGCTCTCCGAGGGCCCCCGCTACTACCCCGACGACGTCGTCACCGACCAGCCCGACGCTTTCCTGGCCGCCGAGCTGGTGCGGGAGAAGCTGCTCGCCGTGGCCCGCCAGGAGCTGCCCCACTCCCTGGCCGTGACCGTGGAGGAGATCGAGGAGCGGCCCGGACCGCTCCTGGTGATGCGGGCGGTGATCCGGGTGGAGCGGGACTCCCAGAAGGCCATCGTCATCGGCCGGGGCGGATCGGTGCTCAAGGCGGCCGGCACCGAGGCCCGGAAGGAGCTGGAGGCGCTCCTCGGGGCCCGGGTGCACCTGGAGACGCATGTGAAAGTGGAGCGTGACTGGCAGCGCCGGCCCGAGGCGCTCGACCGCCTCGGATATTGACCGCAGGTTGAGGGCGCCGGTGGCGCCCGCATCCTCCTGTTC
>JBOGFE010000067.1:0-12683 GCA_050741935.1 Acidimicrobiia bacterium
GCCGTAGGCCACGGCCACGGCCACGGCCACGGTGGCCGTGTCGGTGAGCGAGAGATGCCAGCCGGCCACCGCCCGTTCGGCGGCCAGCTCGGCCGCCCGGCCCGCGACACCCAGACGGGGCGCCCCCCCTGGCCCCCGGACGACCTCGACGTCGGCGAAATCGAAGGCACCGAGGCCGACGGACAGCGATTTCATGACCGCTTCCTTGGCCGCGAAGCGGGCGGCCAGGCCGGGAACGGGGTCCCGGCGCCGGGCCGCTTCGGCCCGCTCGGCGGCGGTGAAGAGGCGGTCGGCCAGGCGGGGACGGCGCGCCAGGGCCCGGCGGAACCGTTCCACGTCGACGGCGTCGACCCCCACTCCCATCACCGGCCCGCTGGCGGCGGTCATAGCCGAAGGGTAACCGGCTGTGAACAATGTTCGCTGCTAGACCACTGTGGGTGAAGTCGATAGAGTGGTCATTGTGACTCAAGTTCCTCGATGGTTCATCGTCCTGGCCCTCCTCGTGACCGGATCGGCGCTGCCACCCCCGGCGGTCGCCGACCACGACGGCGAGGTCGACTCCCTCTCCTACGAGCCGCACGCCGGTCTGGATCCGCCACCCCGCTCTCCGGGCCGGCTGGCCCCCCAGACCGGGGCGCTGATGGGGGTCCACTCCGACGACGACGATGACTACAAGCCCGAAGAGCAGGGGATCACGAAGCTCGAGTCCGCCCTCGGGCGCCGCCTGGACATCAACAACCGCTACTACGGCGACTTCGACGAGTTCGCCAAGGCGGGGGAGATGTCGTGGATGGAGACCTGGGACGTCGAGCACGGCCGCATCCCGCTCGTGGGCTGGGGCTGCACCGACTCCGACAAGGTCAACAACGGCTCCTGGGACGACGTCATCCGCAAGACGGCCCAGATCATGAAGGGCTTCGGCCACGAGTTCTTCATGCGCTACTGCTGGGAGATGGACGGGGACCGCAAGCAGTGGGAGGTCAAGGGCCCCGAGAAGTTCATCTCCGCCTGGCGCCGCATGCACGGCATCTTCCAGGCGGAAGGGGCCACCAACGTGATCTGGGTGTGGACACCCAACGCCGCCGGGTTCAAGGACAAGCGCAAGTACACCGACAACCAGCCGCCGGCACCGTTCTTCTACCCCGGCGACGACTACGTGGACTGGATCGCCTCCGACGGTTACAACTGGGGCGTCTCCAAGCGGGACCAGGGCGACCGGTGGCGCCACGTCATCGAGATCTTCGACGAGTTCATGGTCTTCGCCCGCCAGCACCCCAAGCCGATCATGATCGGGGAGTACGGCGCCCAGGAGCAGTCGCAGGACCCCGAGGCCAAGCCCCACTGGTTCCGGACGGCCCACGAGACGTTCCAGGCCAAGGCCCGCACCGCCGACTGCCAGTGGTGCGGCGCCTACTCCGACGTGGCCGCCATCGTCTACTTCGACGTCGACTACGGCAAGCACGGCGACTGGCGCATCATGTCGTCGCCCGAATCGCTGGCCGCCTACAAGGTGGCGGCCGACGACCCCTGGTTCCACCAGGTCGACACCATCGGCTGGAGCCCGGCCGCCAACCGGGCGACGACCCCCCCGGGGTGAGACGGGGCCCTCGTCACGACCGCGACGCCGGCGGTCCGGCCGAGGTCCTCGATCAGAAGGCCGCCTTGCGGGAGGAGGTGTGGGCCGCGCTCGCCCTGGCCCGGGTGGCGCGCTTCCCCGGCGCCGACGGGCGGATCCCCAACTTCACCGGGGCCGAGGCGGCGGCCGAGCGGCTGCGAAGCACCGACGCCTGGCGGGAGGCCCGCACCCTCAAGTCCAATCCCGACTCCCCCCAGTGGCCCGTCCGCCAGCGGGCCCTGGAGGACGGGAAGACGGTGTTCATGGCGGTGCCCCGCCTCGCCGGCCCGGCCCCCTTCTTCCTCCTCGATCCCGCCCACCTGGCCGACAGCCCAAGGGCCGCCAGCTCCATCAAGGGCGCCTCGAAATCCGCCCGGCCCGTGGCCCTGGAGGAGCTCGAACCGGTCGACCTCGTGGTGGCCGGCTGCGTGGCCGTGGGCGAGGACGGCGCCCGCCTGGGCAAGGGCGGGGGATTCTCGGACCTGGAGTACGCCCTGGCCGCCGAGGCCGGGCTGGTGGGACCGCGGACCCTGGTCGTCACCACCGTGCACGAGCTGCAGGTGCGCCCGGCCGGCGACGTGCCCACCACCGACCACGACGTCGCCCTGGATCTGATCGTGACCCCGGAGCGGGTCATCGACTGCCGCCGGCGGGGACGGCGGCGGAGCACCTCCGGGGTGCGCTGGGAGGAGCTGACCGAGGAGAAGATCCAGGCGATCCCGCTGCTCAGCCGGCTCCGAGCGCAGCGATGAGGGCCGACTCCAGGCGGACGGTGCCCGCCCGGGCCGCTTCCGCCGTCCCGGCCTCGACCATGATGCGCACCACCGGCTCGGTGCCCGAGGGGCGCACGAGCACCCGGCCGCCGTCCCCCAGCTCGGCTTCCACGGCCCGGACCTCGGCCCAGAAGGCGCCCGCTTCCTCCAGCCCTTCCCGCCTCACGACGGCCACGTTGCGGAGCACCTGGGGCAGCTTGGCCACCACCGCCGCCAGCTCCGAGAGGGGGCGGCCGGTGCGGCTCATCACGTCGAGGAGGACGAGGCCGGAGAGCAGCCCGTCGCCGGTGGTGGCCAGGTCGGAGAAGATCAGGTGTCCGGACTGCTCGCCCCCCAGCACGATGCCCTCGGCCTCCATGGCCTCGAGGACGTAGCGGTCCCCCACCTGGGTCTCCACCACCCGGATGCCGTGCTCGGCCATGGCCCGGCGGAAGCCGAGGTTGGCCATCACGGTGGCGACCACGGCGTCGCGGGGCAGACGGCCCCGCTCCCGCAGATCGAGGGCGGCGATGGCCAGGAGATGGTCGCCGTCCACCAGCGCGCCCTTCTCGTCGACGGCGATGAGCCGGTCGGCGTCGCCGTCGAAGGCCAGCCCGACCTGGGCCCCGGCGGCCACCACCTCGGCCTGCAACCCGGCCGGCGAGGTGGCCCCGCAGCCGTCGTTGATGTTGGTCCCGTCGGGGGTGGCGTTGCGCACCTCGACCTTGGCCCCGAGCCGGTCGAAGACGGCGAAGGCGACGGGCGAGGCGGCGCCATGGCCACAGTCGAGCACGACCGGGAGCCCGTCGAGACGCCGGCCCTCGAGGGCGGCCTGGAGGTGGGCCGAGTAGTCGGCCACCGGGTCCCCGGCGTGGTGCACCGCACCCACCCCGGCGCCCACCGGCCCGGCCCGATGCAGGGCGGCCAGGAGGCCGTCGAGCTCGGCTTCCACCCGGGCCTCCACGTCGTCGGTCAGCTTCCGGCCGCCCCGGGCGAAGAACTTGATGCCGTTGTCGAAGTATGGGTTGTGGCTGGCCGAGATCACCGCCCCCGGGCCGTCCCGGCCCTGGGCCAGGTAGGCGACGGCCGGCGTGGGCAGCACCCCGGCGAGGACCACGTCGGCACCCTCCGCGGTGAGCCCGGCCACGAGCGCCGCCTCCAGCATCGGCCCCGAACGCCGGGTGTCCCGGCCCACCACGAACGGGCGCCCGGACCCGAGCGCCCGCGCCGCGGCCCGGCCGAGGGCGAGCGTCAGCTGGGGCGTGAGATCGACATTGGCCACCCCGCGCACCCCGTCGGTGCCGAAGCGGAGGCTCATGCCGGTGCGCTCAGCGCTTCGAGTACTGCGGGGCCTTGCGGGCCTTCTTCAGGCCGTACTTCTTGCGTTCCTTCTCCCGGGCGTCGCGGGTCAGCAACCCCGCCCGCTTGACCTGGGGCCGCAGGTCGGGGTCGAGGGTCACGAGGGCCCGTGCGATCCCGAGGCGCATGGCGCCGGCCTGGCCGCTCACCCCGCCGCCGTCGAGGGTGGCATCGACGTCGTAGACCTCGGCCGTCTGCGTGAGCCGCAGCGGCTCGGTGACGATCATCCGGTGGGTGGCGTTGGGGAAGAAACCCTCGAAGGGGCGCCCGTTGCAACGGATGATCCCGGTGCCCGGCCGCAGCCGCACGCGGGCCACCGCCTCCTTGCGCCGGCCGGTGGTCTGGATGAGGGGCTTGGGCACGATCCTCCTATGCGGTCCGGGCCCGCCGGGCGTAGGGCAGGACCAGCGGTTGCGGCTGCTGGGCGGAATGAGGGTGGGTGGGGCCGGCGTGGATCTTCAGCTTCTTGATCATCTTCCGGCCGAGCGGACCTTTGGGCAGCATGCCCTTCACGGCCAGGCGGAGGACGCGCTCCGGGCTCCGGGCCATGAGCTCGGCCAGCGTCTCGGACTTCAGGCCGCCCGGGTAGCCGGAGTGCCGGTAGTACCGCTTGTCCGCCCCCTTCTTGGGGTCCACGGCGATGCGGGCGGCGTTGATCACCACCACGAAGTCCCCGGTGTCCACATGCGGGGCGAAGATGGGCTTGTGCTTGCCCCGCAGGACCCGGGCGATCTCGCTGGCCAGGCGGCCGAGGACCAGGCCCTCGGCGTCCACCACGTGCCAGGCGCGGGTGATGTCAGCTGTCTTGGGAGAGAAGGTGCGCACCCGCGCAGTCCTTTCATCGACGTCTCGGAGGCCCGGTCACCGTAGCTATTCGGACCGACCGAACAGGCTACCAGCGCCCCGCCGGGGAGGGGCAACCGGCACGCCGTCGAACCAATGGAGCAGTGAAGACCGACATTGTCCCACCTCCCGGAGGCGCGGGGCCCGGTACGGACCGGGCCGCCTCGGCCGGCGCGGCGCTGGAAGTGCTCTGCGCGCCGGAGCTCTCCGCCGTGGTGGAGATGGTCCTGACCGTGCTTCAGGGCGCCTATGAGGCGCACTCGGCCGACGGCCGGGTGCGGTTCCGGCGGCGGCGGGCCGACGGGCGGCTGGCCTACGACGTCGTCTCCGTGGAGGGCGCCAATCCGTTGGCCGACCAGTCCACCGACCGCTTCGTAGGGTTCGAGGCGGAGGCGGCGGGGCGCTTCCCGGCCCGGGAGGACAACGCCTACCCCCACGGCTACGAGCAGGTGGCCCAGTTCTTCGACGCCCCCATGGCGCCCGACCTGTGCGTGGTCCACTCCGCCGCCCACAACTACGAGGACCGGGGCGGCCACCGGGGCGAGCACGGCTCGCTCGACGCCGTCCAGGCCCGGGCTCCCTTCATCCTCGCCGGCCGCGGCGTCCGCCCCCTCGGTCTGGTGGACCGCTCCTGTCGACTGATCGACGTCGCCCCCACGGTGGCCGCCCTGCTGGGGCTGCGTCCCGGGGCCGGTGTGGGGCCCGACGGCCGTCCGCGGCCCGACGCCTACCTGGCCCGCCAGGACGGCGAGCCCCTCACCGACCTGCTGGCCCCCGGCGACCCGCCTCGCCACGTGGTCGGCTTCCTGCTCGACGGGTGCAACCCCAACACCCTCTACCGCCTGGCCGCCTCGGGCGCGGCCCCCAACGTCGCCCGGCTCATGGCCATGGGGACGTCGTTCCGCCACGGGGCCATGGCCGGGATGCCGACCGTGACGCTGGCCAACCACACGTCGCTGCTGACCGGCACCTACCCCGGCCACCACCACATCCTGCACAACGCCTGGTGGGACCGGGCCAGCGGCGAGGTGGTGACGACCAACTCCCCGGCCACCTGGCCCGCCGCCATGCAACGTCTCGCGCCGGGCATCGAGACCCTCTTCCAGGCACTGTCCCGCCGGCGGCCCGACGCCTTCAGCGCCGCCGTGAACGAGCCCGCCGACACCGGCGCCGCCTATTCCACCTTCGACTTCTTCCGCCGGGGCGAGATCCCGCCCTTCCCCCGCGGCCCCGAGGAAACGCCCCACACCACGTTGCGCTTCGCCGAGGGGCTGGGGGACTACCGCTTCAACACGCTCATCGACCACATGGCCATGGACCAGGCCGTCGGACTGTGGCGGGGCCACCACCTGGGTCGGAAGTACCCGCAGCGGCCGGACTTCTGCTGGGTCAGCTTCCAGGTCACCGACGCCGCCTTCCACGCCGGCGGGCCCCGCTCGGAGGTGGCCGAGGCGGCGGTGATCGACACCGACGGGCGCATCGGCGAGATCCTGGCCGCCGTCGAGGCGGCCGGGGCCTTCGACGACACCGCCTTCGTCCTGGTGGCCGACCACGGCATGGAGGAGACCAACCCCGAGGTCCGGGGCGACTGGGACGCGGCCCTGGCCGGCGCCGGGGTGCGCTTCCGCGACGAGGGGGCCGGGTTCATCTACCTCGAGCCGGACCGCCGCTGAGGGGGACGGGCTACTCGGTGCCCTCGGCGAAGCGGAGGCCCTCGAAGACCATCTCCAGGTGGGTCTTGCCCAAGGTGTCGTAGATCCGGTAGCCGCACTGCTGGCCGGTCACGAGGAGGACGGCTTCGTTGGCCGAAGCCTCCGGGTCCGGGTTGTCACCGAAGGGCCCGCCGGGGCTGTCGGGCCCGTACTGGGCCACCGACCCGTCCGACCACGTCTTGGAGAAGGCGGCCGGCTTCTGCTCCTCGGGGCGAGCGTCCCGGTCGAAGAGGCCCAGCACCTCGACGATCGCTCCGGCCTTGCGGTAGCGGATGTTCCAGCCGGCGTTGTCGTTCACGTCCGACGTCTTGGCCAGGGCCCCGTCCATGTCCGGGCCGAGCACCGTGGGCACCAGCAGCCCGCAGGTTGACCGGTTGGCGGCCTTCTCCCACACCTCCAGGAACTCCTCGGGGACCTCGGAGCGGGGCACCGCCTTGCCCTTCCAGGGCGCGGCCGCCAGGTTGGAGGTGGTGGTGGAGGTCGAAGCCCCCCCCGGCCGCGATGTGGTGGTGGTCGACGGAGCCGTGGTGGTTGTGGGACCGGACGAGGAGGTCTCGGGGGCCGTGGTGGTCGAGGCGGCGGTCGCCGGCTCCTTGCCGTCATCCCCGCTCGCGACCACGGCCAGCACGAGGACGACCGCGCCGACCGCCCCCAGCGCGGCGGCCACCATTCGTCGGGACGGGCGGGTGGGCATGGACCCCTTCGGCACCCTCGGGATGGTACCGGGGCCATCCGCGCCGACAGCCCGGTAGCATCCGCTTCCTGGCCGGAGAAGCAGGTTTGTCCCCCGCTCCCCAACTGGTTCGCCTGGAGCAGATCGAGGCGGCGCGACGCCTCGTCGCCCCGGTGGTGCGGCGCACGCCCGTGCTGGCGACCGAGCACCTCTCCCGCCTGGCGGGACGCCCGCTGCTGCTCAAGGCCGAGTACCTCCAGCGCACGGGATCGTTCAAGATCCGGGGGGCGTACCACCGCATCTGCCGGCTGACCGACGCCGAGCGGGCCGCCGGCGTGGTGGCCGCCAGCGCCGGCAACCACGCCCAGGGCGTGGCCCTGGCCGCCTCCCTGCTGAACGTGACCGCCACCATCTTCATGCCCGCCACCGCACCCCTGCCCAAGGTGGAGGCGACCCGGGGCTACGGCGCCGACGTCCGCCTCGTCGGCGCCGTGTTCGACGACGCCCTGGCCGCCGCCCTGGAGCAGGCCGGGCGCACGGGGGCGGTGTTCGTCTCCCCCTTCGACGATCCCGACGTCATCGCCGGGCAGGGCACCCTCGGCCTCGAGCTAGCCGAGCAGGCCACCGACGCCGGGACGTTCGTGCTGGCGGTGGGCGGAGGTGGCCTGATCAGCGGCGTGGCGGCCGCCCTCAAGGCCCTCCGGCCCGGCTGCCGGGTGGTGGGGGTGGAGGCCGAAGGGGCGGCGTCGATGACCGCCGCCCTGGCCGCGGGAAGGCCCGTCACGCTCCCCCGCCTGGACACCATGGCCGACGGGATCGCCAACAAGGCGGTGTCGGAGCTGACCCTGGCCCACGTGGCTGCCCTGGTCGACGAGGTCGTGACGGTGAGCGAGGAGGACATCTCCCGAGCCCTGCTGGCCCTCCTGGAACGGGCCAAGACGGTGGTGGAACCGGCCGGGGCCGCCCCCCTGGCCGCCGCCCTGGCCGGACGCCTGCCCCCGTCCTCGGGCGAGCCCACCTGCCTGGTGCTCTCGGGAGGGAACGTCGATCCCACCCTGCTCATGCGGGTGATCCGCCACGGGCTCACCGCCGCCGGCCGCTACCTCCTGCTGCGCGTCGCCGTGGCCGACCGGCCCGGGGAGCTCCACCGCCTGACCGGCGTGCTCGCCGACCTGGGCCTGAACGTCGTCGACGTCGAGCACCACCGCTCGGGCGTGGACCTGCCCGTGGACCAGGTCGAGGTCCACCTCACCCTGGAGACCCGCGACCCGTCCCACCGGGAGGAGGTGCTCCGGGCCGTCGAGGCCGCCGGCTTCCGCGTCGCTCCCCTGTAGCCGCCCGGTCGGTCGGTGGAGGGGGTGCTCCCTCGCCGGACAACCCCACGTCCTCCTCGGGACACCCCCTCCCCCTCCCTCCCTCGCTCATCCGAGCGGCAACGAATGTCCCGAGGTCGCCGAGGACGCGGGCGCCCTGCGACGATCCCGGATCGGCCCGTTTGCTTGTTCGCTCCGTGCGGCCAGAGCTTGGCTGGTGGCGACCGGCGACGTCGACATCGGGTCGACCTGGACCAACGGTCCCGGCCCCCGGCATCATGCGTCACGCGCAGGCGCCGGCGGCGCTGCTCCGCACCACCCCTGGTTGCGGAACAACGCCGCCACCCGGGCGCGCCGGCCACTCCGGCGCTCGTGGCTCTTCTGCGCAACACCTGTCGTTGCGGAGCGGCGCCACGAATCGTGAGGAGCGCAGAAGTGCTACACGGCCACCTGGGCGCCGACGAGGCGGCCGATCAGGTGGCTGACCAGCCCGACGACGCCGGCGATGGCCACCATCCGGACGGCGCCCTTCGCCGGGGTCCGGCCGGTCAGCAGGGCGATGACCGCCCCCACCCCGGCCAGGGTGAGGCCCGAGGCGGCGACCGCGGCCACCAGGGCGCCGGTCCCGGATCCGAGAAGGAACGGGCAAACGGGCACGAAGGCGCCCAGGGCGAAGGCGGCGAACGACGAACCGGCCGCCACCCAGGGCGATCCCAGGTCCTCGGCCGAGAGGCCGAGCTCCTCCCGCGTCAGGGTGTCGAGCGCGCTGTCAGGACGGCGCATGATCTGTCGGGCCAGGGCCTCGGCCTCCTCCTCCGAGAGTCCCTTGGCCTGGTAGATGAGCGAGAGCTCCTCCTCTTCCTCTTCGGGGAACGCGCTCAGCTCCTCCCGCTCGACCTCGATCTCCCTCTCGTAGAGCTCCCGCTGCGACGTCATCGACACCCACTCCCCCGCCGCCATGGAGAAGGCGCCGGCCAGGAGGCCGGCCACGGCGGCCAGCAGGATGATGTTGCGGTCGGACGTGCCGCCGGCCACCCCGAGGACGAGCAGCAGGTTCGACACCAGGCCATCGCTGACGCCGAACACGCCGGCCCGGAGCGCGCCGCCGGCGCCGGCCCGGTGGCGGCCTTCGGAGCGGGCGATCTGGGTCCCCTTGGAGTCGCCCTCCAGGGCCGCCACGGCCCGGCCGTGGGCCATCTCCTCGGCCGACATGGCCTCGGGCGCCTCGGGGACGTCGCGGTACCTGGCCGCGTCCGCCGCCTCCAGACGCAGGACGAGGGGAAGGACGGAATCGGTGCCGAAACGCCGGGCCATCCCCGACAGCAGACGGGTGCGCAGGGAGCTCCGGCGCTTCTGCAGGTCGGTCACCCCGGCCTGGCGCAGGTACCGCTCCCAGTGGGCGGCGTGACGCTCCTCGGCCTCGGCCAGGCGGTTCAGCACCTGGGCCCGCCGTCCCCCCGACGCCGACGCCAGGGCCCGGTACAGGGCGGCCGCCTCCAGCTCGTCCTCCCACATCTCCCGGTAGAGCTGGAGCCGGTCCGAATCGGCGGGCACACCACCAGGTTACCGGCGGTGGTTCGGCGGGCCTTTCCGTCAAGGACTGGTCAAATCGAGCTACCCGCCGTCAACCGGACTAGTCAACCTGTCGACACCTTCACCATGCGCGGGAGACTGGTGGCAGCCGTCCTGCTCTTCGTCGCGGGCAGCATCACCCCGGTGGCCGTTGCTCCCACGGGGGCCAGTAGCCCCCCGCCGGCGGGGGGCTACTGGATGTACGCCGCCGACGGGGGCATCTTCTCCTTCGGCGCGGCCGGGTTCCAGGGCACGACCAGGAACCAGCAGGCCGAGCTGGTGGGGATGGCGCCCACCGGAACCGGCCGGGGCTACTGGTTGGTGGACGACGACGGCGACGTCTTCCCCCAGGGTGACGCCGCCGACTTCGGGTCCCGGGCCTCGGAGGTCGACGACATCGCCGCCTTCGCCGTCCGGCCCCGGGGCGACGGCTACTGGATGGCGACCGAGACCGGCACGGTGGAAGCCTTCGGGTCGGCGCCCGAGCTGGAGTCGGTGACGGTGAGCCCGGCCAAGCGGATCGTGGCCATGGCCTCCACGCGAAGCGGCGCCGGCGCCTGGATGGCGGCCGTCGACGGCGGGATCTTCGCCCTGGGGGACGCTCCCTTCCTGGGCTCGCTGGGCAACGTGCGCCTCAACCTGCCCGTGGTGGGCATGACGCCCACCCCCAGCGGGGCCGGCTACTGGCTGGTGGCGGCCGACGGCGGGATCTTCACCTTCGGCGACGCCGCTTTCTACGGCTCGACCGGCGGGGTCCGCCTGAACCGGCCGGTGGTCGGCATAGCCGCCACCCCGACGGGGCGGGGCTACTGGCTGGTGGCGGCCGACGGCGGCGTGTTCACCTTCGGCGATGCCGCCTTCTCCGGGTCGCTGGGTGACGTGGCCCTCGTCCAGCCGGTCATGGGCATCACCGCGCTTCCCGGCACCGCCTCGACGGGGCCGGGATTCGGCCCGGCGGGGGGTGGGCCGACGGCGCCGGGCGGCGGAGTGGGGACGACGCCCACGACCACCGCGCCCCCGACCACCACGCCCCCGACGCCGTTCCCGGAACCGGTGGCCACCCTGGTGGGCGCCGGGGACATCGCCTCGTGTGACTCCGGCGGGGACGAGCGCACCGCCAGCCTGCTCGACAGCATCCCGGGCACGGTGTTCACCACCGGCGACAACGTCTACGAACACGGGAGCGTGTCCCAGTACACCAACTGCTACGACGGCTCCTGGGGCCGGCACAAGGCCCGCACCCGGCCGGTGGTGGGCAACCACGAGTACGGCACCACCAACGCCGCCGGCTACGCCGCCTACTTCGGAGCCGCCGCGGGGCCGGCCGGAAAGTTCTTCTACAGCTACGACCTCGGGGCCTGGCACGTCATCGTGCTCAACTCCAACTGCTCGGTGGTGAGCTGCTCCGTCGGATCGGAGCAGGAGCAGTGGCTGAAGGCCGACCTGGCCGCCTCCCAGGCGGCCTGTACCGTCGCCCTCTGGCACCACCCCCGGTTCAGTTCCGGCTCCCACGGCAACGACTCCTCCGTCCAGCCGCTGTGGAACGCCCTGTACGCCGCCGGAGCCGAGGTCGTCCTCAACGGGCACGACCACACCTACGAGCGCTTCGCCCTCCAGCGCCCCGACGGCTCCCTCGACCCGGCCCGCGGCATCCGGGAGTTCGTCATCGGCGCCGGCGGCAAGGGGCACTACAGCTTCACCAACATCCAACCCAACAGCGAGGCCCGCAACAAGGACACCGACGGGGTGCTGCGCCTCACCCTGCAGGCCAACGGCTACGACTGGCGCTTCGTCCCCGCCGCCGGCGGCACCTACACCGACTCCGGCTCAGGCTCCTGTCACGGCAAGCCCAAGTAGCCGACCTCCCAGAGGCAGAGGCCCTGGGGGGGCGCGACCTTGCCGGCCGCGGCCCGCTCCCTGGCCCGCAACATGGCCATGATCTCCCCCGCCCGCCGGACCCCGGTGCCGACATCGATCATGGTGCCGACGAGCGAACGCACCATCTGCCAGCAGAAGGCGGTGGCGGCCACCTCGTAGCGCCACACGCCGTCGCCGACCTCGACCCAGCGGGAGTCGGTCACCTTGCGGACCGTGGTCGAGCCTTCGGGGCCGGCCCGGCAGAAGGCGGCGAAGTCGTGCTCGCCCACGAACGGATCGGCGGCCAGGGCCAGGGCCACCGGCTCCAGCTTCTGGGGGACCCACCAGGCGTAGCGGGCCAGGAAGGGATCGGGGACCGGGCGGTTGAGCACGGTGTACCGGTAGGCCCGCCACAGGGCACCCCGCCGGGCGTCGAAGTCGCCGTCGACCAGTTCGCACTCCCGGATCACGACCTCGGGGGCGAGCATCCCGTTGAGCGCGATGGCCAGCCGCCACGGGTCGACCCCCGGGTCGGCGGGCAGGCTCACCACCTGGCCCCAGGCGTGCACGCCGGCATCGGTCCGCCCGGCGCAGGTCAGATCGGCCGGGTGGCGCAGCACCTTCTCCAGGGCTTTCCCGAGCACGCCGGCCACGGTACGGACCTGGGGCTGGGCGGCGAAGCCGTGGAAGCCGCCGCCGTCGTAGGCGAGCACGAGGCGGAGCTTGGCCTGCTGCTCGGGGGCGGCGTCGAAGAGGCTCACCCTGTGTTCATGGCTCTTCGCCTGGCGGCTCATCGCGGCGTCGGTGGGGGCCCCTGCCCCACCTCCCGGCGCCACGGCGCGGCATTAAACCAGCTCGATCCTCGCCATGGGAGCGGAGTCGCCGGGGCGGGGCCCGAGTTTGAGGATGCGGAGGTAGCCGCCGTTGCGCTCGGCGTAGCGGGGCCCGATCTCGGCGAACAACTTGGCCGTCACGTCCCGGTCGGTG
>JBOGFE010000068.1:0-6583 GCA_050741935.1 Acidimicrobiia bacterium
CTACGGCATGGTCGACGCGCCCGGCTTCCTGCTCAACACCGAAGGCAAGGTCGGCTCGATGGGGAAGCCCTTCGCCAACATCGAGTTCGCCGTGGTCGACGACGACGACCAGCCGCTCCCCCCGGGGGAGATCGGCGAGGTCGTGTTCCGCCATCCCATGGGCCAGCTCACCCACTACCACAACCTGCCCGAAGCCACGGCCGAGGCGTACCGGGGCGGATGGTTCCACTCCGGCGACCTGGCCGTCGTCGACGACGAGGGCTGGTGGTACTACAAGGGCCGCAAGAAGGAGTCCATGCGGCGGCTGGGCGAGAACATCTCCGCCTGGGAGATCGAGACGGTGGTCAACCAGCACCCCGACGTGCTCGAGTCGGGCGCCCACGCCGTCAAGTCGGAGCTGGGCGAGGACGAGGTGAAGGTTGTCATCGTGGCCCAACCCGGCGCCACACCGACGCCCGAGTCCGTCCTCGACTTCTGCGCCGGGAAGATGGCCCACTACGCCGTCCCCCGCTACGTCGAGTTCGTCGACGCCCTGCCCAAGACGGAGACCCACCGCATCCAGTACACCGCCCTGAAGGCCCGGGGCCTCACCCCCGACACGTGGGATCGGGAATCCGTCGGGTACAAGGTGGAGCGCCCGGGGCGCGGGGTGTCCCCGAGATGAGAAGGTGATCTGATGCGTGACGTCTACATCGCCGGCGCGGGCATGACCCGGTTCGGCAAGTTCATGGACTCCACCATCCGCAGCCTGGCCGAGGAGGCCACCGCCGAAGCCCTGGCCGACGCCGGCGCCACCCCCGGCGACGTCGAGATGGCGTTCTTCTCCAACGCCACCGGCGGCATCCTCACCGGCCAGGAGATGATCCGGGGGCAGGTGGCGCTGCGCCACACCGGGGTGCTGGGCGTGCCCATCGTCAACGTGGAGAACGCCTGCGCCTCGGCGTCGAGCGCCTTCTACCTGGCCTGGATGGCGGTGTCCTCGGGGGCGGCGGAGATCGCCCTGGCCATCGGCTCGGAGAAGCTCACCCACCCCGACAAGGCCCGCAGCTTCGCCGCCATCGGCACCGCCGTGGACCTCGACACCATCGGGACGGCCAAGGACGCCCTCCACCGCATCCTCCTGGCCGCCATGCCCACCACCGCGGAACGGCCGGGCATGGGGCAGGGCCCCGGGGCTCACGGCTCCGCGGCTTCACCCATCCATGCTCCGGAGGAGGGGGGTGCAGGGGCCCCCCGGGAAGACAAGCAGAGCGGCGGCAAGAGCCCGTTCATGGACATCTACGCCGTCATGACGAAGTACTACATGAGCCAGAGTGGCGCCACGGCCGAGGACTTCGCCCGGATCGCGGTCAAGAACCAGGGCAACGGCAAGCTCAACCCCAAGGCCCAGTACGGCGCCGACCTGACCGTGGAAGAGGTCCTGGCCAGCCGCGAGATCGCCGCCCCGCTGACCCTGCTCATGTGCTCCCCCATCGGCGACGGCTCCGCCGCCATCGTGGTCGCCTCCGAGGAGGCCGTGCGCCGCCTCGGGGCCGACGCGGTCAGGATCCGCTCCACCGTGCTGGTGTCGGGCCGGGACCGCACCCCCGACCAGGAAGGAGCGGTCGAGCGGGCCGTGCGCCGGGCCTACGAGGCCGCCGGCGTGGGCCCCGACGACCTCGACGTGTGCGAGGTCCACGACGCCGCCGCCCCGGCCGAGCTCATGATCTACGAGGACCTCGGCCTGTGCCCGCCGGGCGACGGCCCCAAGCTCCTCGCCTCGGGCGCCACCGCACTGGGCGGTCGGGTCCCCGTCAATCCCAGTGGGGGCCTGCTGTCCAAAGGCCACCCCATCGGCGCCACCGGCTGCGCCCAGCTGGTGGAGCTGGTCGACCAGCTGCGGGGCCGCTGCGGCGCCCGCCAGGTGGACGGAGCGCAGGTCGCCCTGGCCGAGAACGGCGGCGGGTTCCTCGGTACCGACCCCGCCGCCATCGTCATCACCGTGCTGTCTCGTTAAGCGTCTGAACCACGACATCCCGAGCAGGAGGAGCGTCAGATGGAGTTCAAGCAGGTCATCGGCAACCGCCGCAGCATCCGGTACTTCGAACCCGACCGGCCGGTGGAGAAGGAGAAGATCCAGGTCATCCTGGAGGCCGTCAACCGGTCGTCCCGCGCCGTCAACGCTGACTTCTGCAAGGCGATCGTGGTCTACCGCGACGACATCCCGAACGAGACCCTCCAGCAGCTGAAGACCCCCACCACCACGGCCGACATGGACCTGGCTCCCGTCCACATCTTCTTCTACCTCGACGTCACCTACATCGACGGCGCCCAGGACCGCCTGAAGGAGCTGGTCGACGTGGGCGCCCTCAATGCCAGCCACGGCTGGTCCCACGCCTACGTCGACGAGGTGGTCTACGCCACCATCCTCAAGCCCATCTCCGGCGACCCCGGCACGGTGGCCTACATGGGCGCCATGGAGACGGGCGTGGCCATGTGCCAGGGCCTGCTGGCCGGCGTGGACGAGGGCCTGGGCGTGCTCTTCACCGCCTTCAACACCGAGGTGGCCAAGACGGCCTTCGACGTACCCGACCACTGGCTGCCGGGTTGGGTCATGCATGTGGGGTACCCCGCCGAGGACCCGCTCACGGGCGGCCAGCGCCCCCGGCGGCCCCTCTCCACCTGCTTCTTCGAGGGCAAGTACGGCACGCCGTGGCAGGAGATCCCCGAGGTGACCGAGCGCCTCAAGCGCGAGGGCATGATCCAGGACCCGATCGACCCCGAGAAGCGCAGGGCAGAGGTCCGCGAGGTGTCCCGGCGCCTCGGCCTGGCTGAATGACGCCAGACGAGATCGCCGGTCTTCGGACCGTGCGGCGCTGGTTCGAGAGCGCCCGCCACGACGACGACCCGGATGAGGAGCGCCGGCTGCGGCTGGCGCTCCTCGCCGAGTTCTGCGACCACATCGGCGAGAACCCCGACGAGTTGGTGGCCGGCCTCCTGCGCACCACCAAGGACGGCGACACCGCCATCCGGTCCAAGCGCCGGGAGGCGGTGAACAACGCCATCGAGGAGTTCGTGGAGAAGCGGGGCGACACCGGCAAGGCCGCCGTCGTCGGCGGCAACACCATCCGCGGGTTCATGGTCCACAACGGGATCATGATCCAGGGCCGGGTGTGGCGGGGCTGAGCTCCTCCCACAGCGCCGCCGGGGCCAGCGTGTCGGCCAGCACCACCTCCAGCCCCCGGGCCTCGATGGCGGGCCTCTGGTCGCCGTCGTGGAAGTCGAGCACGAAGGTGGAGGCGAAGCCGGCGTAGAGGCCCGCCACCGAGGCGGGCGTGTGCTCCAGGCCCCGGCTCATCATGAACTCCTCCCGGACCCGGGCCCGGAACCGCTCGGGCTCGGTGACCGGGTCCCGGCCCGTCACCACCGGGGAGATGGCCACGGTGGGCAGCACCCGGGACACCAGGGCGTCGTGGACGCCGGCGAGCTCCAGGATCGGGCCGATGCTCGACACCGGGTTGCTGGGCGCGATCACGACGAGGTCGGCGTGCACCAGCGCATCGATCACCCCCGGCGCCGGCCGGGCCTCCTCCACGCCCTCGTGCTCCACCCTCAGCACCGGCGGGCCGGCCCGGTGGCGCACCAGCCACTCCTGGAACGGCAACCGTCCCTCTTCGGTCACCACCACCGTGCCGACGGGGTCGTCGCTCATGGGCAGGACCCGGGCGGAGAGTCCCAGGCCGGCGGCCATTCCGGCGGTGGCCTCGGTCAGGGTCGCCCCGGCGGCCAGCCGCTCCGTGCGGTGCAGGTGGGTGGCGAGGTCCTCGTCGCCGATGCCGAACCAGCCCTCTCCGAAGCGGCGCAGCGCCTCGGCGTTGGTGAAGGTGTCGCCCACCAGGCCCCAGCCCCGGTCGAAGTCGTAGCGCCCGGCCAGGGCGTAGGCGACGGTGTCGACGTCGGGCGAGACGTGCAGGCCGGCGTAGTCGAGGTCGTCGGCGGTGTTGACGATGCAGGTCAGGTGGGGGTCGACGCGGGAGGGCCGCCCGGACAGGAACCGGGCGGCCCCGAAACCGCCACAGAGGATGGCGAGTGTGCCCGTCAGGAGTAGAACGTCTCCGCGATCGTTCCGATGTAGAACATCAGCTTCTCCGGTTCCAGGCCGGCCAGCGGGGCGACGAGGGCGAACGAGTCGACCACGTCCGATACCTGTTCCACACGCTTGCGGATGTCGTCGGGCGTTCCCGCCATGATGAACGTCTCGACCATCTCGTCGCTCATGGCGCCCACCCAGGCCGCCATGTCCTTGGCATCCTGAGCGGCCTGGCACGCCCGAGCCTCGCTCTGGTAGCCGTGGGCGGCGAAGTACGGCTCGTACTGCTCCATTCCGGCGTAGAACGCCAGGGTGGCCCGGGCGTCGTTGAGGGCTTCCGCCCGGTCGTTGTTGATGGCCGTCCAGAACCAGGCGTTCCAGTGGAAGTCGGACCGCTGCTTGCCGGCCTTGGCCAGGGCCTCGTTCAGGGTCGGCATCGCCGTCTTGAGGATCCAATCGGTGGACCAGATGGGGTGGCTGAACAGCCCGCTCGCCACCTCGCCGGCCAGGCGCACCATCGACATCTGGGTCACGCCGAGCCAGATGGGGATCTCCGGCCGCAGCGGCGGGGCGAGGGTGGCGAGCAACGCCGACCAGTCGTGCTTGTGGTACTTCCCCTCGAACGTGGTCAGCTCGCCGGTATGGCCCTTGGCGATCACGAGCCGGATGATCTCGATGGCCTCCCGCAGACGGTCGATGGGGTCGTCGTAGGGAGACCCGTAGAAGCCTTCGGTCCAGGCCCGGATGGACGGCCCGAGCCCGAGGGTGAAGCGTCCCCCGGACAGCCGATCGATGTCGATCGCCGTCAAGGCGGTCTCGAAGGGGCTTCGGGTCAGACCGTTGGCCACCGCCGAGGCGAGCTGCACCCGGCTGGTCACCGCCGCGCAGTGAGCGAGCGTGGGCCAGGGCGCCGCCCAGACCTGGAACGCCTGGATGCCCGCCATGCCCAGGGACTCGATCTGTTGGGCCTGGGCGGTCAGCACCTCGCCCGGAACAAAGGGTGCCAGGACAGCCCACTGCCGGCTGACGTCGTTCTCCATGTTCGGACCCCCGTTCGAAGAACTGCTCACGCCCCGAGGAGGCGCAGGAGCAGCGACTTTATCTCCGTAGCGGCCAGGGCCTCCTGCGTAACGGATACGGGTTCTGAGCAGAGGAGCACCGGCCCGCCGGCGGGGTCGGCGGGGACCCGGCCGTGGGTACCCCGCACGCAGCTCGGGTCGAGGGGTACCACGTTCATGGTGTAGCGCAGGCCGGCCCGCTTGCGGGCGAGGGCCAGGCCGGCGCGGGGCTTGGCCAGGCGATCGGCGGGGTCGAAGAACAGCTCGGCGGGGTCGTAACCGGGCTTGCGGTGGATCTCCACCGTGGGAGCGAAGTCGGGGGCCAGGGCGTCGTCGAGCCAGTAGTAGTACGTGAACCAGGCGCCGGGGGCGGCCACCGCCACCAGCTCGCCGGCCCGTTCGTGGTCGAGGCCGGCGGCCCGCTTGCCGTCGCCGTCGAGCACCTCGGCCACACCGTCCAGGCCTTCGATGACACCGGCCACCTTCGGGATGAGGGTGGGGTCGCGCACGTAGACGTGGGCCAGCTGGTGATCGGCCACCGCGAAGGCGGCCGAGGCGTAGGGATCGAGGTACTCCATGTTCCGGGCCCGACCGCCCCGGCCGATCCCGCCCCGACCCGCCCGCCCGGCCGTCTGGGTCGACACCGCGAGGAGGCCGGCCCGGCGCAGGGCCCGGTTGATGTCGACGGGCTGGTGGGCGGGTTCGATCCCGTATTCGGACAGGGCGACCACCGTCGATCCCAGACGCCGGGCGACGTCGATGATCCGGCCGGCCACCGCGTCCACCGCCCGGGCGGCGGCGATGGCCTCGGCCCCGTCGGGCCCGTGCCGTTGCAGGTCGTAGTCGAGGTGCGGCAGGTAGATCAGGGCCAGGCCGGGGCGGTGCCGCACGAGGACGAACTCCGCCGCCCGGGCGATCCACTCCGAGGCGGCGATACCCGCCCCCGGGCCCCAGAACTGGAACAGGGGGAAGGGGCCGAGCTCGGCCGTGAGCGTGTCGTGGAGGGCCGGGGGCCGGGTGTAGCAGTCGGGGCTCTTCCGGCCGTCGGCGTGGTAGACGGGCCGGGGGGTGACCGTCCAGTCGGCGGTGGTGCCCATGGCGTACCACCAGCACAGGTTGGCCACGGTGAGGTCGGGCCGGACCCGCCGGGCGGCGTCCCACACCGTCTCGCCCTGGACGAGGCCGTGGCCCTGGCGCCACAGCCACACCTCCCCCAGGTCCCGGAAGAACCAGCCGTTGCCCACGATCCCGTGCTCGGAGGGCATGACGCCGGTGAGATAGGTGGCCTGCATGGCACAGGTCACGGCGGGCAGCACCGGCGTGATCGGCACCGGCTTCCCGAGCGAGGACAGCGCCGGCATGTGGGCCAGCAGCCGGGGCGTCATCCCCACCACGTCGAGCACGACCACGGGCGCGGCGATCACAGGACCTGCGCCAGCAGGGCCTGGCGGCTGGG
>JBOGFE010000069.1:0-8008 GCA_050741935.1 Acidimicrobiia bacterium
GGCCCGGTGGGTGCCCTCGGCCACCGCGTCGCCGAGCACGGCCTGCAGGGCCGGGCGGCTCGGGAGGTCGCGCCAGATGCCGGCCATCGGCCGGACCGACACGCCCGGGCGCCGGGGCAGGCCGAAGCCCACGTTGGCCCGTCCCTCCCCGAGGGGGAAGACCCAGGCGTAGCCGGGGAGGAGGTCGCGCTCGAAGAGGACCCACAGGCGCTGGTCGTCCACGCCCGTGTAGTACTGCCGGAAGGCGTGCCACTCGCCCAGGTAGGTCTCGGGGGCGGGCGCCACCAGCTTGCGGGCGGTCGAGTACACGCCGTCGGCGGCCACCACCCAGGAGGCGGTGACGGTCGACCCGCCGGCCAGGCCGGCCCGCACCTTGCCGTCGACCTCGTCGATCGACTCCAGGGCTTCGCCGGGGCGGAGCAGCGCCCCCCGGTGCCCGGCGAGGTCGAAGAGGGCGGCATCGAACGTCGCCCGGGGGGCGACGGCGGCGTAGAGCCCGGCCCGGGGCAGGGGCAGCTCCACGATCCGGCCGCTCGGGGAGCGGACCACGACGTCGTAGACGGGGGTGAAGCCCTTGACGTCCGTGGGGTTCAGCCCCAGGGCCTCGAGGCGGCGCAGGGCGTCGGCGGTGAGCCCGTCCCCGCACGTCTTGTCCCGGGGGAAGGGCGCCTTGTCGCACACGAGCACGGAGAGCCCGGCGCCGGCGGCGGTGATGGCGGCCGCCGATCCCGCCGGGCCGCCCCCCACCACCAGGAGGTCCACCGTCTCGTCCATCGATCGGACGGTACCGCGCCCCTCTCACGACCGCCTGACGGCGGCTTCACAAACCCATCACATTCGGGGCCGACCATCAGGGACGTGAACACACGCACCCGCCCCCCCGTCCACCGCCTCGCCGCCCTGGTCGCCCTCCCCCTCGTCGCTCTCGCCGGCGGATGTCGGGGCGGGGCCGCGCCGGAGCCCCCTGCCGGTCCGGCGGCGGCCGTCAGCTCCGCCGGCGAACCCGTCCTCGACGTCACCGACGTGTCGGCGGCCACTCCGGTCACCGCCGGTGCGTCCGTCGCCTCCACCCCGGCGCCGGCCAACTCCGGCTCCACGACCCCAACCGGCTCCGGCTCCGGTTCCCCGTCGGCACCCGCCGCCGTGGCCGTGGCCGGGGTCAGCACCGACCTGGACCAGATCGACGCCGATCTGGCCGAACTCGACACCCAGCTCTCCGAGGCCGACCGCGACCTCGCCACCCCCGAAGGAGACTTCTGATGATCCGCCTGCGCACCCGTCTCGCCGCCGCCACTGTCGGCGCCGGCCTCATCCTCGCCATCCCCGCCGCGGCCCTGGCCGCCGATTCCGACTCCACCCGCCCCCCCCGGGACCGGACCCGTCCGGCGCTGGCCGAGCCCTCCCGGGACCCCGAGGACATCCGGGCCCGCTGCCGGGAGGCCATCGACAAGCGCCTGACGGCCATGGACGTCGCCGCCGACCGGCTGGCGGAAGCCAGGCACGTGACCGACGACCACGAGGCCACGCTCTCGGGCATCCTCTCCGACACCGGAGCCAGCCTCACCGCCCTCGACGGCGAGATCGTGGCCGACACCGAGGCCGAGGCCCTCAGGGCCCACTGCAAGTCGATCTTCGAGGACCACCGGGTGTTCGCCCTGGTCCTGCCCCGCACCCGCCTGGTCGTCGGCTCCGATACCGCGGTGGCCGCCACCGGCCGTTTCGATCAGGTCGCCGACCGCATCGAGAACGCCATCGACGAGGCCGAGGCGGCGGGCAAGGACGTCACCCAGGCCCGGGCCGACCTCGAGGCCATGCGGGCCGAGATCAACTCGGCCGAGGCCTCGGCGACGGGTGTGCCCGACGGCATCCTCGGCCTGACGCCCGCCGACTGGAACGCCGACCACGAGATCCTCTCCCCGGCCCGGGAAGCGATGCGCTCGGCCCGGGGCGACCTCAAGGCCGCCCGGGACCTGGGCCGGTCGATCATCGCCAGCCTGAAGGCGTCGGTCTGAGCCAGCTCCCATCAGCACGCCCGCCCGGCCCGGGGTTCGCCCCGGGCCGGTTCTCGTCCCCAAGGCTTGGGTGGAAAGCGGTCGATACCGCCGCTGAGCACCCACGCCGTGGCGCGTCCGGGTCGAGCGGCCGGCGATATTCATGCCTTGTTTCGTCCTGACTGCGTCACGTTGTCCGGTTTGCGCCGTTCTCCGGGTGTCAGCCCCGTTCGGCGTCATCGGAGGTGCACCATGCGACGCTGGTTCCTGTGCCCGGTGGTCACACTTCTCGCCGTCCTTGTCTCGCCGGCCGCGATCGCGGCCGAATCGCAGACCGAGCCCGCTCCGGTGATGGCTGCCGGCCGGCTGCTCGATTCGGATGGCTCGCCCATGGTCGGGGAGGTCGAGCTCTTCGCCTGGCCCACCGGCCAGGCCGTCGAGGTCGGTCAGACCATCGAGCTCGTCCCCGTGGGCCGCGTGCAGACAACATCTGACGGCACCTTCGCCGTGCGCTCGGATGCAACGCCCGAGCTTGCTTCGCTGGCTCAGATCAACGGCGGTTACGTCAACCTCGAGCTGCGCGCCCTCGCCGGCCGCCTGGTGCAGGAGACCCACCTCTCCCGCTACCTGACCGAGGCGCCTGCCCAAGCATTCTCCGCGCGACGCGGCGCCCACGACAGAGGAGTCGCCTGGCAGGCTGCGCCAGACGAAGCGCCCGCACCCGTCACCCTCCGCTTCGACCCGCCGAGCAACGGCGCACGGACACTGGCCGCCAACGGAGCCATGCCCATGCAAGGCGGCTGCTGGGGGATGAAGGTCGTTGACAGCCAGATCGGGCGGACAGTGATCGGCGAGCTCCGCGCCCCGCCTGACACCAAGACGGCCAGCTTCGTCTACGGCAAACGTGCTGACAGCGAGATCTCTATTGCGGCACGGGCCGCGAATGGGCCGTGGTCTGTTTCAGGGTCACATCACATCGCCAATGCCCAAGGATCCGCAGTCACCCAGTGGGCGGAGAGCGGCGAGCACCTTCTGGTTCGTAGCCGGTTCGTCTACGACAAGTACGAGTATTTCTGCCCGAGCGGAAGGCGGGAGAAGGTCGTCCCGCGCGAGTGGTTCGGGGATGTTCAGCCACAGCCCACGTCCCCGGTTGGCTGTGCGCTCGCTCCTCAGTCGCGAGTTGGGCACTACGGAGCCAAGACCGGGTTTGATCGAGAACAGGAACGAGCGGTGAGGTGGGAGGGAGCAGCCGACGTGTTCGGCGTCGCGCTCAGCGCAAGGAGTGGCTACTCGCAATACGTCCAGGCTCACTGGATCTTTGGCCGCGATGCCGATCATCTGTTGTGTGGCGATGATGGCAAGCCGGCGACCTCAAGCCGGATCTTTGCCGGACCGTCCACCTGAATCCGACGAACATGCAAACCTCCGCCCGTATGCTCCCCGCGGTGAACGACTCAACCGAGCGTGCCAAGCGACGGCTCCCTGGACGGCGACGGCTTCTCATCCTGCCCGCGGTGATGGCCCTCGTCGCGATGGGTTGGTTTCTCATGGCCCGATCCTCGGGAAGAGCGGTGCACGACTACAGGAGCGGCCCGGTGAAGTCGGGCTCGCGGACGGGGACGAGCTTTCCTGTCGAGCCCGGTCAGGTCTTCACCTTTGGCGGAATCGTGCTCGAAAATTCCGGCCATCGATCGGCCGTTCTCGAGGCGATCCGCTTTCAGCCTCCCCTCGCGTCTGGTATGGAGGTTGTTGACGTCGAGGTCGCCGGTGCTGACCGAAAAGTCGGTTATGTGGGGACCCACGCGGAATTCCCGCCGCCTCTGCTCGCAGCGTACGTTCACCCCTTCCGGGGGTCGGAGGTGCCACCCCTCGAATCTCCTGAGGGCGCAAACGGCATCGAGATCGTCTTCGGGTTTCGCGTGACCCAGCCCGGAGAGTTCGGCTTCCAGCGGGTGGAGGTCGACTATCGGATTGGAGATCGGCGACACACCGTTCGACTCGAAGACGGCTTTCTCGCCTGCGCTCCGATTGCTGACTTTCCCGACGGCTGCAGGCACGACGAATTCTTCGATCGCGGCGAGTAGCGCAGTCTCGCCTACCGCTCCACTCAGTTCGACTCTGTGAGTTCAGTCCGGGGAGGCAAGAATCTGCCCCGCCGGGATTTCAGGGCTGCGCCCCGCCCGCGCGGATACACCGACGGCCGCGACGACGACTGGTTCCAGTAGGACCCACCCTTCACTCATTTCGACTCCGTCAGCCCCCGGAGGCAAGAATCTGCCCCGCCGCCACCGGACCATGGGGCGGACCACGGCGCCCCTGATCGACCGCCGAGCGCACGACTCCAAGGAGTCCCATGAACATCGTCGTCTGCGTCAAGCAGATCCCCGATCCCGCCATGCCGGGACAGCTCGACCCCAACACCAAGACGCTGGTGCGGGCCGGCAAGCTCATCATGGACGAGTCCGACAGCTACGGCGTGGAGATGGGCCTCCAGCTGGCCGAGAAGGCCGGTGGGGGAGAGGTCACCGTCGTCTCCATGGCCCCGGTCTTCGGAGCCCAGGCGCTGCGCAGCGCCCTGGCCATGGGTGCGGCCAAGGCCATCTTCGTCTCCGACGAGAGCCTGGTGGGGACCGACGCCCTGGGCACCGCCAAGGTGCTGGCCGCCGCCATCAGGAAGGCGGGGGAGGTCGACCTCGTGCTCACCGCCACCGAGTCCACCGACGGCTACACGGGGACGGTGCCGGCCCAGGTGGGCGAGCTGCTCGGGTGGCCGTCGCTCACCTTCGCCAAGCACGTCGAGATCGGCGACGGGAAGGTCACCATCCAACGCCAGACGGAAGCCGGCTACGACACGGTCGAGGCGCCCCTGCCCGCCGTGGTCAGCGTGACCGCCGGCGTGGTCGAACCCCGGTACCCCTCCTTCAAGGGGATCATGGCGGCCAAGAACAAGCCCGTAGAGGAGCTGAAGGCGGCCGACCTCGGCCTCGACGGCTCCCAGGTGGGCTGGGATGGCGCCCGCCAGGAGATCACCGACGTCCGCCAGGCCGAGGAGCGCCAGGCGGGGGAGAAGATCGAGGACGACGGCACCGCCCACGAGCAGATCGTCGCCTTCCTCGAGAAGCTCAAGGTCATCTAGGAGGCTTGGGAATCATGGCTCTCTCCAAGGTCTGGGTCTTCGCCGAATCCGACGCCCCCGGCAAGGCCACCTCGCTCACCTGCGAGCTGCTCACCAAGGCCCGTTCGGTGGCCGACACCGTCGAGGCCTTCTACGCCGGCTCCGACGCCGACTCCGTGGCCGGGCCCATCGGCGAGCACGGGGCGACCACCGTCTACGCCTTCGACCCGGGCGATTCCCTGGTCGGACCGCCGGCGGCCGCCGCCCTGGCCGAGCTCATCGCCGAGCACCAGCCCGACGCCATCCTCTTCGGCGCCAGCTACGACGGGCGCGACGTCGTCGGCCGCCTGTCGGCCCGGCTCGACTCGCCGGTCCTGTCCAACGCCATGTCGTTGGAGGTCGACGGGGACACGGTCAAGGTCGGCACCGCCATCTTCGGGGGCAACACCCTGGTCGACGCCACCTACAAGTCGTCCCGGCCCCACCTGGCCATCTTCCGCCCCAAGTCCTTCGCCGCCGAGCCCGGCGGCGGGGGGCCGGCCCAGGTCGTGACGGTGAAGGCGGTCGACACCGGCCACGCCGGTGAGGCCCGCGTCCTCGACCGCCACGTGGCCGAGCAGGAGGGCCCCAAGCTGGAGGACGCCAGCGTGGTCGTCTCCGGGGGCCGGGGCCTGGGGGGAGCCGAGAACTACAAGCTGGTGGAGTCCCTGGCCAAGCTGCTCAAGGGGGCGGCGGGGGCGTCGCGGGCCATCGTCGACGCCGGCTGGGTCCCCTACTCCCACCAGGTGGGCCAGACGGGCAAGACGGTCAAGCCCAAGGTGTACATCGCCGCCGGCATCTCCGGCGCCACCCAGCACATGGTGGGCATGAAGGGCTCGGACAACATCATCGCCATCAACAAGGACCCCGAGGCGGCCATCTTCGCCATCGCCGACCTCGGCATCGTGGGCGACGTCCACAAGGTGATGCCCAAGCTCATCGAGGCCCTCCAGAACCGGAGCTGAGCGGGTCCGGGCGGTCGGGCCGGGAAGCGGGAGCGGTGGAGCTCTCCGCCCCCGACTACGTCGTCCTGGTGGTGGGCGACCTCGACGCGTCGCTGCGGTTCTGGACCGGCCTCCTCGGCCTCCCCCTGGGGCACCGCTCCGGTCCGTACGCCCAGCTCGACACGGGCACCACCCGCCTCGCCCTCTACCAGCGTGACGCCATGGCGGCCACGCTGGGCCGTCCGCTCGAGCCGCCGGCGCCCGCCGCCCCCGGCTTCGAGGTCGGCTTCAAGGTGCCCGACGTGGACGCCGCCTACGCCGAGCTGGTGGCCGGCGGAGCCCGCCCCGTCAGCCCGCCGGCGGACCAGCCCTGGGGCCAGCGGACGGCCTATTTGGCCGACCCCGACGGGCACCTGGTCGAGCTCGTTTGCGCCAATCCACGTACGTAAGACCGCTCTTACCTAGTATCTGGTCCGTGGATTCCAGCGGATCCTTCGTCCCGGCTTCGCCCCCTCTGGGTTCGGAGAGGTGGGGCAAAACGCGCGCCGGCCAAGAGGGAGGCCCCGAACTCCCGTCGAAAGGCCTGGTCGTGACGGGCATCATCTTCAACCTGCTCGAAGAGGCGGTCATCCGCAGTTACGGGGCGGCGGCGTGGTCGGCGATGCTCGCCAACGTCGGCTCCTCCGGCTACCTGCCCTTCGACCGGTACCCCGACGAGGACCTCTTCGTCCTCCTCGAGGCCCTGCCCGTGGACATCGAGACCACCGCCCCCGAGCGCCTCCGGTGGTTCGGCCGGGCCGCCGTGCCGCTGCTGGCCGAGCGCTACCCGATGATCTTCGCTCCCCACCGCAGCGCCGAGTCGTTCCTCCTCACGCTCAACCAGCTGCTGCACCCGGGGGGACCGCCCCCCGGCGCCACCGGCGGTCCGCTCGACCTCGAGGTGCTCGAGAGCGGCCCGGACGCCGACCTGGTGCTCGGCTACCGCTCCACCCGCCGGCTGTGCGCCCTGGCCGAGGGGTTCGTCACCGGCGCCGCCGACTGGTACGGCGAGCGGGTCCGCATCGTGCAGCCCCGCTGCATGCTGGAGGGCGAGGAGCGCTGCGCCCTGGTGTGCACCTTCGAAGACGCCGCCTGATCGAAGCGGCGTGACCCGCGTCCCCGCCTAGCCTGGGGGCGTGCATCCCGACCTCGAACCCATCGCCTTCCTGCTCGGGACCTGGCGCGGCGAGGGGACCGGCGTCTATCCCACCATCTCGGGCTTCGCCTACGGCGAGGAGATCCGTTTCGTCGAGGTGGGCAAGCCGTTCCTGGCCTACACGCAGCGGACGTGGGCGCTCGACGACGGCCGCCCGCTCCACGCCGAGGCCGGCTACTGGCGCCCCCAGCCCGGCGGCCGCCTCGAGGTGGTGCTGGCCCATCCGACGGGGGTGACGGAGATCCAGGAGGGGACGGTGGGCCCCGAGCGCATCGAGCTCGAAGCCACCGTGATCGGCCGGACGGCCAGCGCCAAGGACGTCGCCGGCCTCACCCGGACCTTCGAGCGGACCGCTCCCGACCGGCTCCGCTACGAGGTGGCGATGGCCGCCGCCGGCCAGCCCCTCCAGCTCCACCTGAGCGCCGAGCTGCAGCGGGTGCCCGACGCCTGAGCCGGCGCACATCAGCGGGGGTCCCGGCCCCGAGGCCCGGCGGTTCCCCACCGCCGCCGTCTCCACCCCCCACCACCTGGCCACCACCGCCGGCGTCGAGGTCCTGGCCGGTGGGGGCAACGCCGTCGACGCCGCCGTGGCCGCCGCCGTCACCCTGGCCGTGGTCGCCCCCTACACCTCCGGCCCGGGCGGCGACTGCTTCGCCCTGGTGTGGGACGGCGCCGGTCTCCACGCCTACAACGGCTCGGGCCGGGCGCCGGCGGACGCCACCCC
>JBOGFE010000070.1:0-6810 GCA_050741935.1 Acidimicrobiia bacterium
CGACACCGTCGCGCACGCCCTCAACGCCGAGTTCGGGACCGCATTCGTGGGCCGAGCCGACCACAACGTCGACCTCATCCTGCCCGTCGACCGCCGTCGGCAGCTCGGCGCCATCCACCACCACGCCAGCCAATCCACCGACAACCCGGTCCTGTGGCGACGCCTCCACCTACAAGGCGACGTCGAATGGATGCGGTGGCTTCGGGTGGACGGGATCGTGCCATCACGAGACCCGCGCCGCGAACACCCGCGCTCCTTTTCCCCAGCGCTGGATGAGCTGCCATAGCAAGTACGGCGACCGCTACCCAGCCCACTATTGGGCAATGCTGGGGGGATGGCGACCTTCGGGCTGGTTCTGGACTGTCATGACCCCCACAACCTGGCGGGCTTCTGGGCCGCCGCGCTCGGTTACGTGAAGCTCGGCGCCGCCGGCAACTACGTCCTGCTCGTCGCCGAGGACGGCACCCAACCGAAGCTCCTCCTCCAAAAGGTCCCCGAAGCGAAGTCGGCCAAGAACCGCATGCACCTCGACATCGTGACCCCCGACATCGAGGCCGAAGCGGCCCGCCTCGTCGCCCTCGGCGCCCACCGGATCACCCCCGTGCCCATGAGCGAGCACAGCAGCACCTGGCTCCTCATGCACGACCCGGAAGGCAACGAGTTCTGCGTCTGTGACGGCGGTGCTGGCGCCGTCTGACGAAACCCACGCGCTCTCGGCCTACCGTTGCCGACGGCGATGGTTCCGCCCGATTCGGCCCTCCGCCTCGTCTGGCTTGGCTGCTCTTCGTCGGGCGTCCCCGACGTCGACGGTCACCCTGGCTTGTGGGCCAGGAAGGGGTAGCCGTACACCTCGAAGGCCCTCGCCTTGGCCTCCCCCGCCGCGCCGCCGAAGGTGTCGGCCGGCGGGCCGATCTCGACGGTGGTGAAGCCGGCTTCTTCGAGCATCTGCTGCCAGCCCGCACGGGGCAGCCCACCGGCGATTCAGCCGGTCCAGAGGTCGAGTCCCGCAACGCCTCCGGGGGGCGGGGGCGCCCGTTGGCGATGTCGGCGAATTGCAGCACGCCGCCGGGAGGCAGCACCCGGAGGATCTCGCCGAAGACGGCCCACTTGTCGGCGCACCTGAGTCCCTTATTCCAATGTGCTGGTGACCGCTGCGGACGCGAGGGTGGTGAGGACGTGCGCCGCGGCTCGTTCGCCCGCGGCCAGGGCTCCCTCCACATGACCGGCGCTCGCCGAGGAGGTTTCCGTCGACGCCCAATGGAGCCGGCCCTGAAGGGCTGGTCGGGCGTAAAGCGGGTGTCCGAACAGCTGGTAGTCGGACAGTTCAGCCACGCCGGGAGGCGAGGTGTAAGGCTGTCGGCTCCAGTCCAGGATGGATATGCGCAGGGGCGAGGCGAGCTGCGGACCGAACATCCGAACGAGCTGGTCGAGCACTCGCTCCTCCATCGGTCTGCGGGTCGCCGCACGCTTGGGATGGGCGGGATCACTGGGAGCGAATCCGAACAGTGCCGCGGTCTTGGGGCCTGACATGTCGTGGATCTCACGTAACGGCCCGACACTGCTCACCGCGGAGCCGGCGAGACCACGCCGGTGCCAGAACGGCTCTGGGTACTGGATCACGACCTTGGTCACGGCACCCATCCACACCGGGGTTGCCACCGCGAGCCGCGCCAGCTGTGGTGGTAGGCACGGGTCGAACCGGATGCGCGTCGCCAAGGCGGGCGGGATGGCCAGCACGACGTGCGCGGCGCACAAGTCGGACTGTGCTGTGGTGACCCGCAGACCGTTGGGGTCGGCGCTGATCCCGGACACCGGACTGGACAGGCGAACGGTGCCCGAGGGGAGGGTCGCAGCCAGAGCCGTGGCGATGCTCTGAGCGCCTGTGGCATATCGGAACGCGGGCACATCGATGGGGTTGCCGTCCAACCGTCGGACGCCGTCCCGGTCTTCAAAGACGCCGTCCCCGGCGGTGTGCTGGGCGAACACACCGATCCCGAATCGGGCGATCAAGCTCTGTATGCGTCGTTCGCCAGCCCAGAACCAGGTGGCCCCGAGATCGAGGTACCCGCCCCCGTCGCGGCTGGGTTGGGCGTCGGTGTGAACGCCGACAGACAGGAGACGGCCGCCGACGCGGTCGCGGGCCTCGAGGCACAGCACGTCGAGTCCGGCGGCGGCGAGAGTCGCGGTCGCGTGCAGGCCCGCGACTCCCGCGCCGACAACCAGCACCGTGTGGGTGTTCTCCACCTTGCTGGCTACCTTGGCCTACCGGATCTCGATGGGCCGCGCCGATGGGATGTCAGGCTTCCTCGTAGACGCGGATGTCGGGGTCGGCATCCAGCAGCGGGCCGAGCTCCCGCACGACGTCCTTGGTGAACAGCTCGCTGGACAGGTATGCCATCGCGTCGGCGATTGAGCCGAAGCCGTGGACCACCTGCACGTCCTCGTCGCGCACGAGCAGCGTCTTGGACTTCGCGCCAGGCGCCTGGTCGAGAAAGGGCTGCTTGTACTTGGCGTAGACACCGGCCGCGGCGGTGCGGTTCGCTCCGTTGGTCTTGAGGGTGATCTCCAGGATAGCCATAATTCCTCCTAATACCTAAGGGCCGCGGGCACGACGCAGCGACCGCAGGTCTATAATGGAACGGGCTATCAAGCGTGAGTAGTGGGTACTGTCGAATGACTGCCATAACTCGGATGTATGGCGATGCGATTAAGGTGACGCAGCTGCACTACGTCCGCGCCGCGGCCGACCTGGGGTCGTTCTCTCGTGCCGCGGCGTCGCTTGGGGTTACCCAGCCGGCCCTGTCCAACGGGATCGCCGCGTTGGAGCACATCCTGGGTGGTCCATTGTTCGAACGGTCCACGACCGGTGTCGTGGTGACCCCGTTGGCGGTCCGGATCCTCCCGCATTTGGACGCTCTGCTCGCCAGTCTGGACGCGCTGCTCGCTGAGGCTCGCGCTGCCGCAGGTCAGGACGCCGAGCCGCTGCGAATGGGCGTTTCGCCATTGATCCATCCCGAGCTCGTGGCCCGGGCATTCCAAGCCGCGCGCCAGCATGCGCCGGCCGCGCTGATCCTCAAAGAAGACAATCTCGCCGACTTGCAGACGGCGTTGCTCGCACGCCAACTCGACGTCATCCTCGTCCCATCCGTCACCGACGCGACCGGCTGCCAACGTCGCCGCATCGACGCCGAGCCGCTCCACTACCTACCCGGTACCGACCAGGCCGCCGTGGCGTCCACGCCGGCCATGCTCGCAACCTCCGCCCATACCAACGGTCAGCCGATCGAACTCACCGAGCTCTCCGGTCAGCCGTTGGTCATGGTCGGCGAGGCCTGCGGGCTGACCACCTTTACCCGAACCCTGTTCGCCACCACCGGGGCACAGCTGCGGTCCTATCCCGGTGAGGCCGACAGCTACCGCAGCCTCGAAGACTGGGCGAACCTCGGTCTCGGCGGCGCGCTCATGCCGGCCTCACGATTCCGCACTGACACGCCGACCCGACCCGTCCACGACCACGGGCACCCGATCACGATCAGCTACGAAGCGTTATGGCTGACCCACACCCCCCGCAAACAAGCCATCGAAACACTTCTCGACACCGTACTGAGCTCCACCTGACACGACACTCCAGTCCGCTGTCAACGGCCAAGTAGCGGTCCGGAAATCGGTGTCAGATGGGGACGTAATAGGTCCCCCGGCCGGCGCCTCGCCGGTCGGCCTCGCCCCGGGTGACGAGTCGCTGGAGGATCCGGCGAGCGACGGCGGAGTCTTGGATCCCGAGGATGGAGCGGGCGTCCGGGTTGGTGAGGCGACCCCGTCGATGCAGTTCGGTGATCAGCACGTCGGCCTTCCGTTCGTCGGCCTCCGGATCGCCGAGACCGGCCGAGCGGATGGCCGTTTCCGTGAGCGCGTAGTGTGCGCCGCCCCTCTCGCCGTGGAGGCTCAGGAGGCCTGCGGTGGTGAGGCGGGTGAGGAGGCGCAGGGCGGATTCCCGGTCGATGCCCAAGACGCGTCGGGCGGCACCGTTGGTGATTCGGCGGGTGGACCGGGCGAGCACGAGCACGCGTCGCTCCTGCGGGCCGAGGCGCGAGGCGCCGGGGAGGAGGTCGAGCCACAGGAGATCTTCGAGTGAGATCGAGGAGCGGTTGGACAGCGTGACCGTCACCGACGCCGCCGTGGCCTCGAAGCGCGGTTCGCCGAGCAGACGTTGCTCCATTTCCCGGTACATCCGATCGACGCCCTCTCCGAAGTCCTCCACGACCCCCATCGCCCGGAGGGCCTCCATGAGGCGCGGGTTCCGGCGAAACCGTTCGTGGCGCATGTTTTCGACGGTGACATGCCCTGGGAGCCCGCCCGGGCTCTGGACCTCGATGCGGTCGTCGTACATCCGGATGTCGACCGCACCGCCATCGAGCGCGTAGTTGCGATGGGCCACCGCGTTGACAATGGCCTCCCGCACCGCCGGGCGCGGATACTCGGGGACCTCCTCCCGCAGCAGTCCCACGACGACCTCCTGCTTGCGCATCTCGTGATACACGAGGCGGTCCGCCTCCTCGATGACCGTGACCAGGTCCCCGTCGAGGTCCTGACGGGTCGCGCTCTGCCGGCTGCCGGGCACGGCCGGCGTCCGGGCGAAGGCGACCGAGGCCCCAGGCAACCTCCTTCGGGGCTGGGGTGAGAACAGCAGCAGCGCCACCTTGGTCATCGGCGATCCGGCATCGGGGAGGAACCGGTCGGCGGCCAGGACGTTCCCCATCGTCCGTCGGGTCGCCGGGCGCCGACCCTCGCGTTGCAGCAGCCGGTTGACCAGGCGCACCTCGAGATCGCCCGCCCCGGCGCCCGGAACCACATCCATCTCCCCGGAGACCTGGCGGCGGTCCATCACGAAGGCAGCGAGCTGATCACCCGTGAGGGGGAGATTCTGCGTCCCGGCCCTCCTGAGCAGGCGACCGTCCGGGGTCGTCACGATCCGGCCCATCACCTGAGGGACCACCGTCACCACGACCGTGACACCAGCCACCTCGACGGCCTCGGAACTCAGATCCACACCACACCGCTGCCCCGCTTCCGCCACCAGATCGACCGTCCGACCGGCCTGCCGGACACCGACCACCGACAACGGTTCAGGTCGTTCCCGCACCCCTACCACGATCACCCCGCCGGCCGACATCGCCATAGCGGCGATCGTCGGATGAAGATCGTCGGCATTCGTCTTGAAGTCCAGGCGGTCCGTCTCGCGCCGCCCCCACTGCTCGAAAAACTCGTCCTCGGTCACATCCACAAGATAGTCAAATCTTGTGGCACATATCCCTCACCTTGGACTCACGATCTCAAGATTGAACTATCTTGGATCTGCCCTGCCGGAGCCCTCCTTCCTCACCCGCATCGCGAACAAGGTCTACGTCAGCCGCCCGGCACGAGCTGCAGGCGCCGAAGATCATGCAGGAGCGGCTTGGCGTTCGATCGCCCAATGGGCCGGCCAAGAATTCTTGGACCTCCGGGAACCGGCTGAACGTCCGCTCGGTGACAAGCGGTGACACGCCCACGATTCCTCGTCAGCCGAGAAATAGCTTCTGACCTGCACTGATGCAGCGCGCTCGGAGGGACTCGAACCCCCAACCTTCTGATCCGTAGTGATGCGCCGACCGTGACGTCTGGTGTCGGCCCGTCCATTGCGTGTCGTCTGATCAGCACTTTCGCGTCCGGCGGCGTCCTTGCGTGACGTCTGGTAGCACCAAGTTGCGCTGAGTTCGTGACCACGGCGTGACCACGGAATTCCACTTCACGATTGCGCGCAGTCGCGGTATCATGATGTCATGACCAAGCAGACCACCGTGCGCCTTCCCGACGAGCTGGCCGACGCTGCTGAGGCCGTCGCCCGGGTCAAGGGCACCAGCGTCAACGCCCTCATCGTCGAGTCGCTGGCCGCCGAGGTCGAGCGGGTCCGGCGCGACAAGGACTTCACTGCCCGAGCGAAGCGCCTCCTCGATCGAGACAAGGAGCTCCTCGACCGCCTCGCCCAGTGACGCGGTATTTGAGCCTGGCGGAATATGCCTGGCTCGCCGAGCAGGTGACGGGCGTCGAGTCAGCTGTGCTGGTGAAGGCGTCTCGGTTGGATCTTGCCGACTCGGCGTTGCACGCGCCCTCCGCCGGGTTCGAGGACCAGGACTTCTATCCCGACATCGTCGACAAAGCCGCTGTCTTGACTTGCCGGCTGGCCTGGAACCACCCGCTGCCCGACGGCAACAAGCGGGCAGCCTGGGCTTCCCTCGTCCTGTTCATCGATTTGAACGACGGCGTCTGGGACCCGGACCCGCCAAACGTCGACGAGGCTGAGGCCGCGATGCTTGCCGTTGCCGCCCACGAGGTCGACGAGGCCTGGCTCGCCGACTGGCTCCGGAGTCGGGTGCGCTTCGGGTAATCGAGGCCGGGCCCGATGCCGCCTGGCACGGCGATCAGCTTGATCGGGGCAGCCGTTCAGTGCTCAGCAGGATTCCCTTGATTCCCGGTGGCTCGAAGCGAGCCGCGCCTCCTCTGTGGTTGGGGTGGGCGATCAGGTGTCGACGTGACTGTCGAGCTGGACGGCTCCGTCGATGGACAGCCGGAACTTGCCCCGTCCCATCTTGGTCATATGGATTGGCATGTGGCGCTCGTCGAGCCGGCGCTGGAGCAACACGAGCCGGCTCTCGAGGTTGTCCCGGAAGGCGGGGAGTTGCAGTGACGGATCGAGTCGCACCTCCCGGTTGGTGAACTCGGTCCGGTGCTCGTTCTGGTAGTCCGTCAGCAGCCGCCAGAGGATCCGGCCCGCCA
>JBOGFE010000071.1:0-7371 GCA_050741935.1 Acidimicrobiia bacterium
AGCTTGAACAGGAACCGGTCGAGCTGGGCCTCGGGGAGGGGGAACGTCCCGGCCAGCTCGATGGGGTTCTGGGTGGCCAGCACCAGGAAGGGCCGGGGCAGGTCGTAGACCTTCGAGTCGATGGAGACCCGGCGCTCGGCCATGGCCTCGAGCAGGGCCGACTGGGTCTTGGGGGTGGCCCGGTTGATCTCGTCGGAGAGGAGCACGTTGGTGAACACGGGGCCGGGGCGGAACTCGAACTCGCCGGTCGTCTGGTCGAAGATGGACGAGCCGGTGATGTCGCCGGGGAGCATGTCCGGGGTGCACTGGACCCGGGAGGACGTGGCGTTGATCGACTGGGCGATGGCCCGGGCCAGCATGGTCTTGCCCGTGCCGGGCACGTCCTCGAAGAGGATGTGCCCCTCGCAGAGGATGGCGACCAGGGCGAGGCGGACCACTTCGGTCTTGCCCTTGATGACCGTCTCGATGTTGTCGACGATGGCGTCGAAGGCCGTGGCGAAGGTGGCCGTATCGATCGCTCTCGGCGCCATGTGGGGCCCCCTGGAGTTACCGTTCTGGCTCGGGCGGATGGTCGGGATGGTGCCGTCCATGGTCATCGTGCAGTGCGCCGTCCTTCGTCGGTCGAACCGGGTGCGTCAAGGCGACCGTCGTCATGCGTCGAAAACGACACAGACCAGGTGAAAAGGCCGAACCTGGCGCATGGCACCCGTTCCACAACAGAGGCCCGAAACCCTGCTGAATCGGACAAATTTAACAGCTGGCCGGCCCGCGCCCGTGTCGCTTCGATCGGCGCAGCTGGAAGAAAACTCCTGTTCAGAGCACACGTCAACGGCCGTGGCGAAACTCCGGCATCACCTTGTCGGCGAAGAGGGACAGCGACTCGGTGTCGGGGTAGTCCCGGCACCAGGGGACGACGTAGGAACAGCCCAGCTCGACATAGCGGGCCAGCTTCTCGCACAGCTGCTCGGGCGTCCCCACCAGGTTCCCCGCCGCCCACGACTCGGTGGGCTCGTTCCACATCGAAGTGAACCCGGCCAGCTCGGCCTCGGTCTCGCGCACCACCAGGTCGGGGCTCCAGGTCTTGCCGATCTCCTCCTCGTCGCGCCCCACCGCCTTGCAGTGGCCCTTCAGGACCTCGCGCTTGGCCGCGAACTCGTCGGGCTTGCCCCCGAAGTTGGCCCGGTCGGCCAGGCGGGCCACGGCCCGCAGGGTGAGCTGCTCGCCGCCGCCGCCGATCCAGATGGGCGGGTGAGGGTCCTGGAGCGGCTTGGGGTCGCACTGGGCCCGGTCGAGCTGGAAGTAGCGGCCCTGGTAGCTGGTCTCGGGCTGGGTCCACATCGAGCGCACGATCTCGACCGTCTCGGCCATCATCCCGATGCGGTCCTTCGGCTCGGGGAAACCGAACCCGTAGCCGGCGAACTCGTTGCGGTACCAGCCGGCGCCGATCCCCCACTCCAGGCGCCCGCCCGAGATCACGTCGATGGTGGAGGTGATCTTGGCCACCAGCGCCGGGGCCCGGTAGAGGGCGCAGCTCACCATCTGGCCGAGCCGGATCGTGGTGGTGGCCTCGGCCAGGGCGGCCATGGTCGTCCAGCACTCGAAGACCGCCTCGTGGGCCGGCTTGGGCACGTTGTGGAAGTGGTCGTAGACCCACACCGAGTCGTAGCCCTTGGCCTCGGCCAGGAGGGCGATCTCCTTGGCCTTGGCCCACTTGGCGGCGGCCCCGTCGATCTCCGACAGCTCCATCTTCCAGCCCTGCGGAACGAACACACCGAAGCCCACAGCCATGCTGTCTCCCTTCCTCACCCCTAGGATCGAATGCGGCCAGCGACGCACGGGCCGCGCCCCGGGCCGACGCCGAGCCATTCGCCGGCTGCACGAGCTGAACACGGCATCGGAAAGCCAACCGCCACGGCCCTGCCTCCCTTACCCTGGAGTGGCGCAGGAGGCTAGCGGAGGTGCAGTGATGCGACGGACCGCGGAGCGTCGGGCCATCCCCGTGCTGCCGGCGGGCGACTGGGAGGAGTCGGTCGCCTTCTGGCGCAAGCTCGGCTTCGAAGTCGACGGTCCCCATCACGACTACGTCGTCGCCCGCCGGGGCGAGCTCGAGGTCCACCTCTACGCCGAGACCGGCATCGAGTGCTTCACCAACCACTCGGCCTGTTACCTGCGGGTGGACGACGCCGCCGCGCTCCGGGCCGAGTGGCAGGCGGCCGGGGTCGTGCCCCTGGCGGCGGTCGAGGACAAGCCGTGGGGGATGCGGGAGTTTCACGTGGTCGACCCGGCGGGGAACCTGGTGCGGGTCGGCCAGCCGATCACCAGGAAGGAAACTGCCGCACTCAAGGGGTGACGGCCCGGTTCCGGTCGTCCCTTCCTTCAGAACGGCTCCGAAACCCGGACAACCGGACGTCGTCGGCGAACTGTGCGCCGGGAAGGGTGTAGAGCAACCTGGGATGCGCACAGTTCGTCATTCGGGCGCCCGGAAGATGCCCCCACGGCGCCCCGTTCTGAAGTCAGCCCGGCCCGCGCGGCCCCACCCATCCCCTTCACTGCGTCTTTGAAGTTCTCCTACCTCGGGATCATGGCGACGATGGGGGCGTTGAGCTTGAGCTTGCCGGTGGAGCCGGCGAAGCGGGCGTCGCCGAAGGCGAAGATCCCGCCGTCGGCCGCCGCCAGCCAGTAGCCGAGGCCCGAGGGCGTGGCCGCCATCCCCACGATGGGCTGGTTGAGGGTGAGGGCGCCGGTGGAACCGGAGAAGGCGGCGTCGCCGAAGGCGAAGATGCCCCCGTCGGAGGCCGCCATCCAGTAGCCCTTGCCGGTGGGCGTGGCCGCCATCCCCACGATGGGCTTGTTCAGGACCACGTCGCCGGTCGAGCCGAAGAAGCGGGCGTCGCCGAAGCTGAAGATGCCGCCGTCGGAGGCCACCAGCCAGTAGCCCTGCCCCGTCGGCGTGGCCGCCATGCCCACGATGGGCTTATTCAGGACCACGTCGCCGGTGGAGCCGAGGAAGGTGGCGTCGCCGAAGCTGAAGATGCCGCCATCCGCCGCCACCAGCCAGTAGCCCTGCCCCGAGGGCGTGGCCGCCATCCCCACGATCGGCTTGTTCAGGACCACGTTGCCGGTGGAGCCGAAGAAGGTGGCGTCGCCGAAGGTGAACACGCCGCCGTCGGAGGCCAGGAACCAGTAGCCGGCGCCGGTGGGCGTGGGGAAGCCGCCCACGATGGGCCGGTTCAGCTTCCTGTCGCCGGTGGAGCCGAGGAAGGGGGCACCGAAGGCGAAGACCCCGCCGTCGGAAGCCACCAGCCAGTAGCCGAGGCCGGCGCCGGGGTGGAGGTCGTGGACGAAGATGTCGCCGGCGCCGTTGGTGTCGTCGGTGACCAGGTTGGCCGCCTCGGAGGCGAAGGCGACCACGGCCCCGTCGACCGAGTTGGCGGGAGTGAAGCTGGAGCTGTCCCCGGCCTCGCCGGCCGGGCCCACGCTCACGGGGATGACGGTGCCGTTCAGGCGGTCGTGGCGCAGGACGGTGGTGGCCAGGGGGGCGCCGTCGGTGGCGATGTCGGGCTCGAAGGTGAAGGCGACCGCCAGCCCGTCGGCGGACAGCGCCGGCTCGGTGGCGGCGCCCTCGGCGGGCAGCGGGCCGACCCGGGAGGTGATCCTGGGGGCCAGGTCACGCACGAAGATCTCGACGTCGTCGTTGTTGTCGCCCTCCACCAGATCGTCGGCGGCGGAGGCGAAGGCGACATGGGCGCCGTCGGCGGACAGGGACGGGCTGGTGCTGGCGCCGTCGGCCTGGGCGCCGTCGGAGCCGACGCTCGCCCGGCTGAGGGCCGGCCCGCCCTCGCCGCCCAGGCGGGCGAGGAAGACATCGGTGGTGCCGTTGGTGTCGTCACCCACCAGGTTGGTGGCGTCGGAGGCGAAGGCCACCGTCAGGCCGTTGCCCCCCAGGGCCGGCTCCCGGCTCGGCCCGTCGGCCGCCCCCCCGTCGGGGGCGACGCTGACCAGGGTGGAGGCGCCGTCCCGGTAGACGAAGACCTCGGTCATGGGGGCGTCGCCGTCGCAGCTGGGAGTGCCGATGTGGACGACGAAGGCGACGCTGGTGCCGTCGGCGCTCAGGGCGGGATCGCAGGCCGCGCCGGCCGGTCCGGCGGGGACGGGCACGCGGGTCGTCCGGCTTTCGCTCAGGTTGCGCAGGAAGACGTCGGAGGCGCCGTTGGTGTCGTCGGGGACCAGGTTGGTGGCGTCGGAGGCGAAGGCCACGAAGCGCCCGTCGCCGGAGATGGACGGGGTGGTGCTCGTGCCGTCGGGCTGTTCGCCGTTGCCCCCCAGGCTCACCCGGGAGGTCGTCCCGTCGGCGCGGTCGTGGAGGAAGACGTCGCCGATGCGGTTGGTGTCGCCGGGGACGAGGTCGGGGGAATGGGAGGCGAAGGCGACCAGCAGGCCGCCGGCCGACAGGGCCGGGGCGGAGCTGCCCGCCGTCCCGTCGGCCACGCCGCCGCCGCCCGGGCCGCTGACCCGCTCCAGGGTCCCGGAGGCCCGGTCCCGGCGGAACACCTCGGTCGTTCCCGGCGCCGGCGGGGTGACCGTCAGGTTGGGGGCGGTGGAGGTGAACATGACGATGCCGCCGTCGGCCACCAGCTGGGGTGAGGTGCTGGCTCCCGTCGCCTCCCCGGCGGCGGCGTCGAGGCTCTCCCGGGTGGTGCGGTCCGTGCTCACGTTGCGCACGAAGGCGTCGGTGGCGCCGTTGGTGTCCCCGGGCACCAGGTTGGTGGCGTCGGAGGCGAAGGCGACCAGCACGCTTGTGCCGGCCACGAGCACGTCGGCGGAGTGGCTGGGCCCGTTGGCGTCGTCGTTGACCCCGGCGATGCTCGCCCGGCGGGTGGTCTGGGCCGTGCGGTCGTAGACGAACACGTCGGTGCCGGGCTGGGGGTCGGGCGGAGCGATGTTGGTGGCCGCCGAGGTGTAGGCGACGTAGCGCCCGTCGGCCGACAGGGAGGGGGCGCCGCTGTCGCCGCCCTGGGGGACGGGGGCGCCCACGTTGACCCGGGTGATGACCCCGCCCGCGGCGACGAACACGTCGGTCAGGTTGTTGCCGTCCGAGCCACCCTGGAGCAGGTCGGAGGCCTTGGACTCGAAGGCCACCACCGTGCCGTCGGCGGAGAGGTCGGGGGCCAGGCTGGGGCCGTCGGGGTCGCCGCTGGCGGTGTCCACGCTCACCCGGGTGGTGATGGCCCCGAGGCGGTCGTGGAGGAAGACGTCGGAGACGCTGTTGGCGTCGCCCGCCACCAGCTCCCGGGCCGCGGAGCTGAAGGCCACCCAGCGCCCGTCGGCGGACAGGGCGGGCTGGCCGCTGCCGGCCGACGTCTGGCCGCCGCCGGTGCCCATGCTCACCCGGGTCGTCGTCCCGGCCGGGCGGTCCCGGACGAACACGTCCTTCTGGCCATTGGTGTCACCGGCGACGAGGTTGGCGGCGCTGGACACGAAGGCGACGACGTTCCCGTCGGCGCTGATGGCCACGTCCTGGCTGGGGACGGTGGCCTCGGTGCCGTCGCCGGCCACGCTCACCCGGGTCATCTGGCCGGTGGCCACCTCGTAGGTGAACACGTCGAAGACACCGTTGGTGTCGCCCGGTACCAGGTTGGTGGCGTTGGAGGAGAAGGCCACCACCGAGCCGTCGGCCGAGGTGGCCATCGACTCGATGACCGACGGCCCACCGCCCCGGACCTGGGCCCCGCCGCTGGCCACGCTGACCCGGGAGGTCAGCCCCGCCGGCGCCTCGGGCGCCCCGGGGGCCGTCTGGGCCTCGGCGGCACCGAGGGGGACGAGCGTGGCTGCGGCCAACGCCGCCAGCCATCGGGCGGAGCGGGTCATGTGACGCCCTCCGGTCTCCCCGTGGGGTCCAGCTGGCGGAGAAACTCGGCGCATCGGGCCTCCTCGTCGATCTCTCCCAGGCGGCCGGCAGCCCCGCGCAGGCCGTCCAGGGCCCGCAGGAACCCCCGGTTCTGGGGATGTGACCACCGCACGTACCCGGAGCCCCGCCACCCCGCCTGGCGCAGCTGGTCGAGCCCCCGGTGATAGCCGACCCGGTAACAGGCGTAGGCCTCCACGTCGTCCCGGGAACAGTCGCCCAGGTCGGCCCAGGCGCGCAGGAACCGCGGCCAGCGGCCGGCGACAGCCGACACCGCCGCCCGGCGATCGGCGCCGCTCAGAACCAGAGCGGCATCGAGCGCCGCCGCGGCCTCAGCCGGCGGATCGGGCAGGACGGTTTCGGGCAGTCCACCACTTAAGTGAACGGGCGAATCACCCATAACAGCAATGTACGCCCCAAGTGACACATTTCTGGGTCATTCCGGAAGGACCGGGGGGCCTTCTCCCCGTACCTTGTACTGATGCGGAATCCGGTGCGACGGCCCCTCGCGCTCGCACTGCTCCTGGCGGCAGCCTCCCTGGTCGGGGTGGCCCGACCGGCAGGCGCGTGTACCTGCGCACCCTTTGACACCCGAGCGGCCCTGGCCTCCTCGGACGCTGCCCTCGTGGGGACGCTGGAGTCGCGCACCGACCCGACCCCGCCGCTGATCGGGACCCCCACCGCGACCGACACCATCTACCGCTTCCGGGTCGACCAGGCGATCAAGGGCCCCCTGGGTGACGTGGTCGAGGTCCGGGCCCCGGGGAACGAGGCGTCCTGTGGCCTCTCCGCCCCCGCCGACCGGCCGGTGGGCCTGCTCCTGTCCGAGCGTGACGGGAACTACCACGGCGACCTCTGCCGCCAGCCCAGCCCCGAGCGCCTGCAACGGGCCGCCGAACCCCTGCCCCCGCCCGAAGGCGGACTCCCACCATGGCTGCTGGTCGGCTCCACCTACGGCAACGGTCGCTCCGTCGCGCTCGACGAACAGGGCCGCGTGGCCGGGTTGGGCGAGGGGGCGGGCACCACCACGGCGGTGGCCGTCTGCCCCGATCGCCACCGGGTGGTCGAGCTCTTCGTCATCAAGGCCGACGACGGCACCGAGACCCAGGGGGTCACGGTGCGTCGCCTGGACACCATGGCCTCCGAGTCCGAACGCCTCCTACCCGAGCTGCAACCGGCCCGGGTCCAGGCTCTCGCCTGCCGTGACGCCTCCGCCACCGACGTGGTGCTCCTCACCGTCGAGGCGGACGAGGCCTCCGGACGGGCCCGGCTCGTCCGCCTGGCCACCGCCCCCGAAGCGCCGGCCGGCCTGTGGGAGGGTCCCGCCGCCGTGCACGCGGCCTTCGGGCCCGGGGGCCGCACCGCCTACCTGAACCTGCATCCCCACGGCGAGGAGATCCTGGCCGTCGACGTGGACCATCCCGGCGACGCCGCCGTGGTGGCCCGGGTCCCGCCCGGCTCCGGCC
>JBOGFE010000072.1:0-3913 GCA_050741935.1 Acidimicrobiia bacterium
GGGCCGGGGCCTTCGGCGCCGGCGCGCGCCGGGCCTGCTCAGCGGCGCGCCGCTCCGCCCCCTCCTGGCGGCGCTGGGCCCCCTTGGCCCAGGCGACGCCGGAAACGGTGGCGACCAGCACCACGGCCAGGATGAAGAACAGGATCACAAGTTCCACAGCCGGCCGATCCTACCGGGCTGTGCTCATGGCTCTTCGCCCGGCATCGCATATGGCAGTGTGGCCCGATGCTGGATCAGACCCCCACGCCCCCCAGGGCCAAGCGCGTCCCCCACGTCCACGAAGCCCACGGCGACCGCCGGAACGACGACTACCACTGGATGCGCAACCGGGAGGACCCGGACGTGACCGCCTACCTGGAGGCGGAGAACGCCTACACCGAAGCGGTCATGGCCCCCACCAAGGCCCTCCAGGAGCGCGTCTACACCGAGATCGTGGGGCGCATCCAGGAGACGGACCTGTCGGTGGCCGTGCCCCACGGGCCGTTCCGGTACTACTCCCGCAGCGTCGAGGGCCTCCAGTACCACGTGTACTGCCGGCGGCCCGACACCGCGACGGAAGGCGAACCCGGGGCCGGGGGTGTCCCCGAGGACGGAGAGGAGGTCCTCCTCGACCACAACGCCGAGGCGGAAGGCCACGAGTACTGCGAGATCGGCCTCTTCGAGGTCACCCCCGACCACCGGCTGCTGGCCTGGTCGATCGACACGGCCGGCGACGAGGAGTACCTGCTCCACGTCCGTGACCTCGAGACCGGCGCCGACCTTCCCGATGCCATCCCCGGCACCTACTACGGCGCCGCCTGGGCCAGCGACAACGTCACGCTCTTCTACTCCACCATCGACGACGCCCACCGCCCCTGGCGCATCTGGCGCCACCGGCTGGGCACCGACCCGGCCCAGGACGTGCTCGTCCACCAGGAGGACGACGAGCGCTTCTTCGCCTCCGTGGCCCGCACCCGCAGCGGCGGGTTCATCCTCATCGACCTGCACTCGGCCACCACGTCCGAGGTCCGGGTCGTCGATGCGGGCGACCCCGAGGGCGACTTCCGGATCGTCGAACCCCGGCGCCAGGACGTGGAGTACTCCCTCGACCACCACGGGGAGCGGTTCTTCATCCTGGCCAACGACGACGCTCCCAACTTCCGCCTGGTGGAGGCGCCCGTCGCCGACCCCGGCCGCCACGCCTGGCAGGAGCTCATCCCGCACCGGCCCGACATCAAGCTCGAGGGGATCGACGCGCTGGCCGGCCACCTGGTGGTGCTGGAACGGGCCGACGGGGTGCGCCGCCTCCGGGTCCGGGATCTGGGGAGCGCGGACGAGCACCTGGTCGACCAGCCGGAGGCGGTCAGCCGGGTCGGGGTCTCCGAGGCCCTCAACCCGGGTTTCCACACCACCGTGCTGCGCTACACCTACACGTCCCTCGTCACCCCCCAGTCGGTGTACGCCTACGACCTCCGCACCCGGGAGCGGGAGCTGCTCAAGCGGGAGCCGGTGCTGGGCGGCTATGACCCGTCGGGCTACGTGACCGAGCGCCTGTGGGCCACCGCCTCCGACGGGACCCGGGTGCCCATCTCGGCGGTGCGCCGGGCCGACACGCCCGTCGACGGCACCGCCCCGGCGCTCCTCTACGGCTACGGCTCCTACGAGGCCTGCTCCGACCCCTACTTCTCGTCACTGCGCCTCAGCCTCCTCGACCGGGGGATGACCTTCGCCATCGCCCACGTGCGGGGCGGCGGCGAGATGGGCCGGCCCTGGTACGAGGCGGGCAAGCTCGCCCACAAGATCAACACCTTCACCGACTTCATCGCCTGCGCCGAGGAGCTGGTGGCGGCCGGGTGGTCGGCGCCGGACCGGCTGGTCATGCTCGGGGGCAGCGCCGGCGGGCTGCTGGTCGGCGCCGTGCTCAACCGGCGCCCCGACCTGTTCGCCGGCGCCGTGGCCGAGGTGCCCTTCGTCGACGTCGTGTCCACCATCTCCGACCCGACCCTGCCCCTGTCGGTGATCGAGTGGGAGGAGTGGGGCAACCCGGCCGATCCCGAGTTCTACGCCACCATGAAGTCGTACTCCCCCTATGACAACGTGAGCGCGCAGCGCTATCCGGCCCTGCTCGTCACCGCCGGCCTCAACGATCCCCGGGTGTCCTACTGGGAGCCGGCCAAGTGGGTGGCGAAGCTGCGCACGACCGCCCAGGGGGATGCACCGCTGCTGCTGCGCACCGAGATGGGCGCGGGCCATGGCGGCCCCTCAGGCCGCTACGACGCCTGGCGCAAGGAAGCCTTCACCTACGCCTTCATCCTCGCCGCCGTCGGGCTGGAGGACTAGCAGGAGATCTCCGAGGCCCGCGGCGCGTGGGGCCGCTTGGACTGCGGGTCGACCATCTTCCAGCGGTTGGCCTCGGTCACGCCCTGGATGGCGCAGCCGGGAATCGGCGACGGCTCGGGGCTCACCGCCTCCGACATCAGGGTTCCGTCGTAGTTGGCATGCCCCAGCCCCAGGGCATGGCCGAACTCGTGCTTGGCGATCTGGAGGATCCCGCCCGAGTTGTCCGGCGCCCGTCCGCCCTTGATGGTGATCTCGACCCGGCGGATCAGCCCCCGCTGGGTGAAGCTCGTCACCGCCTGGCCCTCGGTCCGCCCGGCGTAGTCCGAGAAGGACATGGTCACGTCGGGGCCATCAGCCGGAGCCGCCTCCAGGAAGGTGACCGCCAGGACGTCGTCCCACTCCCGGACGGCCGCCCGCATCACGTCGGCGGTGGCGGGGTCGGGGGCGGCGACGCTGTAGGTCAGGACGTCGTCGGCCAGCGTCTTCCCCCAGGCACAGCACAGCTCGAGCGTCTGGCCGCCCTCGGCTCGCGCTCCCCCGCCCAGGGGGAACTGCGTCCACACCAGGGCCAGGGCCACCATGGCCACCCTGAGTGACGGCCTGCTGCGTATCGGCCGGCTTGACTCACGGGCCATACCCGCAAGTGCGACCGGCAATGGCTCGGAGACGGCCGTCCGGTGCTTCACGAAACCCCTCCCCCAGGAACTCCGCCGCAACCCGTGACGGAGCTTATGCGCTGCGCGTCAGCCCGATCCAGTGGCGAAAGTGACCTGTGGGGCTATTGGGGTTATTGAAAGAGAGAGTGAAGAATGAGGCTAAACGACGCCAACGGAGGCCGGGACCCGTTGGGTGACGACGATGCTGGACCCGCCGGGCGGCATGGACACGCCGTAGAGGCAGTCGGCGGCCTCCCTGGTGCGCTTCTGGTGGCTGACCACCAGCAGCTGGGCCTCGTCGCGGAAAGCGGTCACCAGGTCGACGAACCGGCACAGATTGACGTCGTCGAGGGCGGCCTCGACCTCGTCGAGGAGGTAGAAGGGCGAGGGGCGGGCCCGGAACACGGCGAAGAGGAAGGCGAGGGAAGTCAGTGACCGCTCCCCGCCGGACAGGAGCGAGAGCCGCCGGACGCTCTTGCCCGACGGCCGGGCCTCGATCTCGATGCCGGTGTGGAGCATGTCCTCCGGCTCGGTGAGGCGCAGGCGCCCCGAGCCCCCGGGGAAGAGCGTGGCGATCAGGCCGGCGAAGTGCTCCTCGGTGTCGGCGAAGGCGGCCGAGAACATGACCACGATCTCCTCGTCCACCGACCGGATGATGTCGCCCAGGTCCCGGCGGGCGGCCTTGACGTCCTCGAGCTGGGACTGGAGCAGCCCGTGGCGCTCGCACAGGGCGGCGTGCTCCTCCACGGCCAGCGGGTTGATGGGACCCATCTGGCGCAGGTCCCGCTCGATCTCGCGGGCCCGGGCGGCGGCCGTGATGCCCTCGGGAACGGGCGGGGCGGGCGCGCCCAGGGCGACCTCGGGTTCGCACTCCAGGTCCCGGCGCAGCACCTCGACGGCGGAGTCGAGGCGGGTGCGCACCTCGGCCTCCTCCACTT
>JBOGFE010000073.1:0-5108 GCA_050741935.1 Acidimicrobiia bacterium
GGCTTGGCCTTGGGCTTGGGAGCGGGGGCGGGAGTGGGGGCAGGGGTCGGGGCCGGGGCGGGGGCCGGGGTCGGGGCCGGGGCGGGAGGCGCCACGGACACCGGCGCGGACTCCAGCTTCATGAACATCTCGGAGACGAAGAGCGTCCCGTTGACGTGGACGACTCCGATGCCGACGTAGTTGAAGGCGGGGTCGACCAGGTTGGCGTAGTGCTTGGGGGAGGCGATGAAGGCCTGGTGGAGCGAGTCCACCGAGCCGCCCATCCCCACGTTCTCGCCCAGCTTGCGCCAGTCGGCCGTGATCCCGTCCGAGAGGGTGGAGTGCCAGATGCGGCCGGCGTCGCCCATGCCGGCGGCCCATCCCCGGGCCTTGTCCACCAGGTTGGGGTGCACCTCCAGGCTCGGCAGGCCCTGGCTCGCGCGCAGCCCGTTGATCTGCGCCACGAAGGAGGCTTCGTCGCTGACGGTGTCGGCGGACGCCGCCGTCGGCAGCGTCACCACCGCCACCGCCAGGGCGAGAACGCCCAATAGTTTCCTCATCCAGCCCTCCGTGTGCGCGAGGCACCCACGAGAGGGCTGAGAGCCCCCATTCGGCAGCCCGGCGGCCATGCCCCCCAGCGGGGTTAGGTCCGTGGCTTTGCGTCCCCGGGTTTCCCCGGGTTTGCCTTTTCGTGGGATGGTCGGTTCTTGGTCCCAGGTATCGACGCGGAGTGGTCAACTCTTGAACAACGAGCGGGACAAACCGTGACTAATCTCAACGGGTTCACAAGGAATCCGAAGGGGAGGCGGCGACGTGCGGCGGAGATTCCCGGGCCGGGGAGCGCTCGGCCGGCTGCTCGTGGCGGGCATGGTCCTGACGGGTGGCTGCTCGCTGTTCGAGGGCGACAATGCCAACGGCGGTGCGGTCGCACCCCCGCCGGCCAGCGGCGGAGCCGGCGAGGGGAAAGTCGTCATCCAGGGCATCGCCTACAACCCGTCCCGGATCGAGGTTCCCCTGGGCCAGGAGCTGGTGTGGACCTTCGCCGACAACGGCCTCACCCACTCCGTCACGGCCGATGACAATTCGTTCGACTCAGGACGCCTCGCCACCGGAGAGTTCCGCCACGCCTTCACCACCCAGGGCGAGGTTGCCTACCACTGCCAGGTCCATGCGGCCATGAAGGGGACCGTGGTCGTCGGAGTTTGAGAATTTGCTCACAAGGTCGGTACCCTGGCTGAACATCTATTGGCATCCTGTTGGCAGTCCCGAGGGGCGTGACCGTTGCCCGAGCGACCGCGGCGGATACCCGAGGCGACCGTCGCCCGGCTCCCGCTGTACTACCGAGCCCTATTGGAGACGGCGGAGCAGCGCATCCCGACCATCTCGTCGGAGCGTCTGGCCGAGATGGCCGGGGTCAACGCGGCCAAGGTGCGGAAGGACTTCTCCTACCTCGGCTCCTACGGCACCCGCGGGGTGGGCTACGACGTCGAGTACCTGCTGTTCCAGATCTCCCGGGAGCTGGGCCTGACCCAGGACTGGCCCGTGGTCATCGTCGGCATCGGGAACCTCGGCCACGCGCTGGCCAACTACCGGGGCTTCTCCGCCCGAGGCTTCCGGATCGTGGCCCTGGTCGACGCCGACACCACCAAGCACGGCGAGGGCGTCGGCGGGTTGGTGGTGGAGCCCATCGACCAGCTGCCCCGCATCGTGATCGAGCGCAAGGTGGCCATCGGCATCATCGCCACGCCGGCGTCGGCCGCCCAGGAGGTGGCCGAGGCGCTGGTCTCCGCCGGGGTGACCTCGGTGCTCAACTTCGCCCCCACCGTCATCTCGGTGCCCGAGGGCGTATCGCTGCGCAAGGTCGACCTCTCCATCGAGCTGCAGATCCTGTCCTTCTACCAGCAGCGGCGCGAAGGCCCGGGCCCAGAGGTCGACGACCTCCTCGAAGGCCTCGGGTGAGCGGGCCGGTCGCGGTGGGCTACCCCGTCAGCCTCTCCCTGTCCGGCCGGAGGGCCGTGGTGGTGGGCGGGGGCCGGGTGGCCACCCGCCGGGTCCCCGACCTCCTGGCCGAGGGGGCCTCGGTGGTGGTGGTGGCGCCGGAGCTGAGCGACGAGCTCGAAGGACGAGCGGCCGCCGGCGAGGTTCGCCTCGAGCGCCGTCGGTTCGAGGACCGCGACCTGGACGGGACCTGGGTCGCCTTCGCGGCCACCGACGATCCGGCGGTGAACCGCCGGGTGATGGAGGCCGCCGCCGACCGGCGCTGCTTCGCCAGCTCGGCCGACGGGGCACCGGCGTCGATGGCACCCATGGCCGTGGTCCGCCGCGGCTCCCTGGAGGTGGCGGTGGGGACGTCGGGACACGTCCCCGGTCTGGCCGCCGCCCTGGCCCGGCGCCTGGGCACCGAGCTGGGCCCCGAATACGGGGTGCTGTGTGATCTGGCCTCTGGACTGCGCCACGAGCGCAAGGCCACCGGGCAGGGGGTTGCCGGCCCCGACTGGCCCGCCGTCTTCGATTCCGGCATTCTCGATTCCATCCGCACTGGCAATCTGGACGAAGCCAGAGAGGGGCTGCGGAACTCATGGCATTCATCGTCGTCGGGCTGAACCACCGCACGGTCCCGCTGCCGTTGCTGGAGCGGGCCAGCGTGTCGCCGGGCGGGCTGCCCAAGGCGCTGCGGGGCCTGGCCGGCAAGGAGCACCTGGCCGAGGTGGCCATCCTCTCCACGTGCAACCGCACCGAGGTCTACGCCTCCGCCACCAAGTTCCACCCCTCGGTGGGGGACGTCGCGGACTTCCTCGCCGAGCAGGCGGGGCTGCAGGCCGACGACCTGACCGACCACCTGTACAGCTATCACGACGAGGCGGCCGTCACCCATCTCTTCGGCGTGGCCGCCGGTGTCGACTCGGTGATCCTGGGCGAAGGCGAGATCCTGGGCCAGGTGCGCGAAGCGCTGAAGGTGGCGGAGCAGGAAGGCACCGCCGGCGCCACCCTGGGCCGCGTCTTCCGCCATGCCATCGAAGTCGGGAAGCGCTCCCGGGCCGAGACCGGGATCGCCCGCGGCTCGGTGTCGCTGTCCTCGGCCGCCGTGGCCCTGGCCGCCGAGCACCTCGGTGGGCTCGAAGGCCATCGGGTGCTGGTGCTGGGAGCGGGGGAGATGGGCGCCGGGATGGCCAAGGCGCTGGCGGCTTCGGGCGCGGCCGAGGTGGCGGTGGCGGGCCGGAGCCCGGAGCGGGCCACCGAGGTGGCGGCCAAGGTCGGGGGGCGGCCCCTGCCCCTCGAGGATCTCCCCGAGGCCCTCGTCGCCGTGGACGTGGTGCTCACCTCGACCGGGGCGACCGATACGGTCATCGACCTCCCGGCCCTGGAGCTGGCCATGGACCGGCGCTTCGGCCGGGAACTGCTGATCGTGGACATCGCGGTGCCCCGGGACGTGGACCCGGCGGCCGGCGCCCTGGCCGGGGTGACCCTGTGCGACATGGACGACCTCAAGGCCTTCGCCGAGCGCTCGCTCGACCGGCGCCGCCGCGAGGTGGCCCGGGTGCGGCGGATCATCGCCGCCGAGTTGGAGCGCTTCCGGGCCGAGGCCACTGCCCGGGAGGTGGCACCGTTGGTGGCCGCCCTGCGGTCCCGGGGTGAGGAGGTCCGCCTGGGCGAGCTCGAGCGGTTCCGGGCCAAGCTGGACGGGCTCGACCCCAAGGCGGCCGAGGCGGTCGAGGCCCTGACCAAGGGGATCGTGGCCAAGCTCCTGCACGACCCCACTGTGAAGGTGAAGGAGGCGGCCGGCAGCGGCCGGGCCGAGGTCTACGCCGATGCCCTCACCGCCCTCTTCGACCTGGACGTCGAGTGAGTCTGCCGCCGGCCACCGGGAGCGCCTGATCGCCGCTTCCCGCCCCTGGCGGATCGCCACCCGGGGAAGCCGGCTCGCCCTCTGGCAGGCCGAGCGGGTGGCCCGGATGCTGGGCGGGGAGGCCGAGATGGTGGTCGTGTCCACCATCGGCGACCGGCGCGCCGACGTCCCGGTGTGGAGCATCGGGGGGACGGGCGTGTTCGTGAAGGAGGTCGAGGCGGCCGTGCTCGAGGGCCGGGCCGACCTGGCCGTCCACTCGGCCAAGGACCTCCCCTCGGAGACCGCCCCCGGGCTGCGTCTGGCCGCCATCCCCGAGCGGGCGGACCCCCGGGACGCCCTGGTCGGGCTGGCGCTCGACGCCGTCCCCACCGGTGGTCGGATCGGCACGGGTTCGGTGCGCCGGCGGGCCCAGCTGGCGGCGCTGCGCCCCGACCTCACCTTCGGGTCGCTGCGGGGCAACCTCGAGACCCGGGTGGCCAAGGCGGCGGACTTCGACGCCGTGGTGGTGGCCATGGCGGCCATGGAGCGCCTCGGCCTGGAGGACCGGGTGGCCGAGGTCCTGGACCCCTCGGTGATGCTGCCCCAGGTGGCCCAGGGGGCGCTGGCCGTCGAGTGCCGGGCGGACGACCCCGACACCGTCGCCGCCCTCGCCGCCCTCGACGATCCGGCCGCCCGGGCGGAGGTGGAGGCCGAGCGGGCCTTCCTCCGCCAGCTGGGCAGCGGCTGCGACCTGGCCTGCGGCGCTCTGGCCCGGGCCCGCCCCGGGGGCGGGGCGGCCATCGAGGTGCTCCTCGGGTCACTCGACGGGCACATGGTGCTGCGCACCGGTTACGAGGGCGACGATCCCGTGGCCGTCGGCACCGAGGCGGCGCGGATCCTGCTCGATGACTGCGGCGGCCGGGCCGTCCTGGAGGAAATGTCCGTCCCGGCGGTCGTACCATTGGACTGAGGTAGCTCGGTAGGCCGATGAAGACGCGGCCCGCCATTCGCATCAGGGGGGACAAGATGGGTGCAGCCCACCGTCGTGCTGCTGCGCTCGCCGGGGTGGCGACGCTGGCATTCCTGACCGGATCGGTGTCGTGGTCGGGAGCCACGCCCCTCGACCCGGCCCGTCCGGCCGTGGCCGAGCTGGCCGAGGGCATCGCCGGGCTCGGGGTTGATGTGGGAATCCCGCTCGACCCGGCCGGCGTGCTGGCCCGCGCCGGCCTGGCTCCGGCGCTCGTGACCCGCCTGGCCGGCGCCGTCGACGGCCTCCGGGCGTGCGGAGCGGCCACCACCCGCC
>JBOGFE010000074.1:0-3757 GCA_050741935.1 Acidimicrobiia bacterium
CTGGCTCCCGCCGGCGACGCCGCCCGGGCCAAGGTGGCCCAGGCCGGGCGTCTGGTCGACGGCCTGGCCGGCGCCGTGGTGCGGTTGCTCGACCCCGACACCTACTCCAACCAGGTGGCGTGGGTGGAGAAGTACCGGGACCGGCCCGAGCTGCGCCTGGCCATCATCGACGTCGGGCCCGTCCTGGCCGGCGCCCTCTATCCGAAGGTGACCGTCGTCGCCACCAGCGCCACCCTGGCCACCAGCGGTCGCTTCGACGGCCTGGCCCGCCGCCTCGGGCTCACCCTGCCCCCGCCGGCAGGGGCGGGCGCGGAGGACGCCCCCGAACCTGGCGTGCGGATTGCGCCATTCGGGGCAAACGGCATGCCAGGAACGGGTGACGACGCCGGCGTCCCGCCCCGGTACACCGCCCTGGCCGTCCCCAGCCCCTTCGACCACCCCCGCCAGGGCTTCCTGTACGTGGCCCGGCACCTGCCCGAACCGAACGACGCCGGCTTCAGCGCCGCCATGCACGAGGAGCTCCACGGCCTCATCGCCGCCGCCGGCGGGCGCACCCTGGCCCTGTTCACCTCCCGGGCGGCCATGGAGCGGGCGGCGGACGCCCTGGAGGGCCGGGACGGCTACGAGATCGTGGTCCAGGACCGCCTGCCCCGCCCGGAGCTGCTGGCCCGGTTCCGCTCCGGACCGGGCCTGGCCCTCTTCGCCACCCAGAGCTTCTGGCAGGGCGTCGACCTGCCCGGGTCGTTGTGCCACCTGGTCACCATCGACCGGCTGCCCTTCCCCCGGCCCACCGACCCGCTCATCCAGGCCCGCCGGGAAGCGGCCGAGGCCCGGGGCGCCAACGCCTTCGCCGCCGTCGACATCCCCCTCGCCGCCACCCTCCTGGCCCAGGGGGCCGGCCGGCTCATCCGCACCACCACCGACCGGGGGGTGGTGGCGGTCTTCGACCGGCGCCTGGCCACCCGCGGCTACCGGGCCACCCTGCTGGCCACCATGCCGCCGTTGCGCCGCACCGTCGACCGCCGGCAGGTCGTCGCCGCCCTGGCCGCCCTGGCCGAGGACCCCAAAGCAGAAATCGGCGGAAATTCTGCGCACCGGCCAGGTACCGAGGTCAATTCGTCGAAATAAGGACTCCGTGGCCCGAGTCAGACTCGGGTGACCTCCGCCGCCCCCCGGCAGGCCAGCGGCAACCCGATGCAAATGTTTGCGGCGTCGTGCGGGCGTTGCCGTGCCTGACCACCACCGGGGGCTCTCGCCCCACGGCCACCATCGCGCCAGTCCCCCTGGCCTGACCGATAGCGGAGGCGCATGAAGCCCGAGTCGTACTTCACCTGGGAATCCAAGCCGACCATGCTCGACACCGACTGGCGGGCACCGGAGGACGCGGCGCCCCGCCGCCGAGGCGTCGCCGGCGCGCTGAGCGCCCTGGCCGCCCTGCTGCGGCTCGACGCCGCCTGAGCAGTTCTCCCTTCACCTTCTGATCTTTTGAGGGGCGCAACCCCCCGGGCAACCGGGGGGTTGCTCATTTCCCCCATCCGGGGACGTCCGCGGCCATAAGCCGCGTATCTCAGGCCTGTCGCCCCGAAGTTGGCGACGCCTTCTCCTGACGTTCACGGCATCGCCAAGTGGCGGGCAGGTGCCGCTCCTACCTTCACCTCGCTGTCTGTCTGCCTGGACCCCGACTCTCCTCCTCCGGGACCGATGCGCGAGGTGAAGCCATGGCTCATGACGACGATGCCGTCTGCAACCCGTCCGCCAACCCGACCCTGACCGACCTGCTCCTGTCGGGCCCGGTGACCCGTCGAGCCATCCTGAGCGGGGGAGTGGTGGCGGCGGCATCCTTCCTGACCGCCGCCGCCCCCGTCCGGCGCTTCGCCGACTTCGTGGCCGTTCCGGCGGTCGCCACGAAGATCCGCCCCGCGGCCGCCGTCCTGGGCTTCGCCCCCGTCGCCATCCCGATGGGACCCGACGGCACCGCCGCTCCCGTGGATGAGATCCTCGTTCCGGCCGGCTACTCGGCCCGGGTGCTGGTGTCGTGGGGGGACCCCATCCTCGGAAACGGGCCCGGATTCCATCAGGACGCCTCCAACACCGCCGCCGACCAGGCCCGCCAATGGGGTTCGCACAACGACGGGATGCACTTCTTCCCGCTCGACGAGGGCAGCTCGCCCGTCCACCGGGGGCTGCTCGTGGCCAACCACGAGTACACCGACGAGATGCTCCTCCACGTGGCCGGCGTCACCCCCTGGACGGCGGCGAAGGTGGCCAAATCCCAGGCCGCCCATGGCATCTCGGTGGTCGAGCTGCGCCGGACGGGCGGAGGCTGGCGCATCCACACGCCGTCGAGGTACGCCCGGCGCATCACGGCGGCCTCGCCCTTCGACATCACCGGGCCGGCCCGGGGCCACGCGCTGCTGAGGACGGCGGCCGACCCCAGCGGGACCGAGGTGCTGGGCACCATCAACAACTGTGCCAACGGTTACACCCCGTGGGGCACGTACCTGACCTGCGAGGAGAACTTCAACAACTACTTCGCCCACGCCGACGACCCCGCCGCCAACGACAAGACGTCCCTGGCCGGACGGTATGGCATCGGGGCCAGGCCGGAGTACCGCTGGTTCGAGTTCGACGCCCGCTTCGACGCCAAGGCCAACCCCAACGAGCCCAACCGCTTCGGCTGGGTGGTGGAAATCGACCCCACCGACCCGGACTCGACGCCGGCCAAGCGCACCGCCCTCGGCCGCCTCAAGCACGAGGGGGCGACGGTCACCGAATCCACCGACGGCCGCGTGGTCGTCTACCTGGGCGACGATCAGGCGCACGAGTACATCTACAAGTTCGTTGGCTCGGCGCCGTGGCGGGTGGTGTCCGCCCAGGGCCAGTCGCCTCTCGACCACGGGACCCTCTACGTCGGCCGATTCGGGAACGGGGCGACGGCGGGCGACGCCAGGGGCACGGGCGAATGGATCGCCCTCACCGCCGGGGCGCCGGGGCTGGAGAGCTTCGCCGGCCAGGCCGAGATCCTCGTCAACGCCCGCACCGCCGCCGACAAGGTAGGGGCCACCAAGATGGACCGCCCGGAGTGGATAGCCGTCCACCCCGACACGGGCGAGGTGTACTGCACCCTGACCAACAACTCGAGCCGGACAGTCCTCGACGACGCCAACCCCCGCAAGGGCAACGTGTACGGCGGGATCATCCGCTGGCGGGAGGCGGGCGGCGACGCCGCCGCGACCACCTTCGAGTGGGACCTCTTCGTCCTGGCCGGCGACCCCACCAAGCCGGCCTCGGTCACCGACCCGCCCGCCGACGTGGCCGACGAGGACCGCTTCGGCTCGCCCGACGGGCTCTGGTTCGACGGCGACGGCCGCCTGTGGATCCAGACCGACGTGTCGGCCTCCAACCTGTCCAAGCCGGCCTACGACCGGATGCGCAACAACCAGATGCTGGCCGCCGACCCCACCACCGGCGAGATCCGCCGTTTCCTGATCGGTCCCGTGAACTGCGAGGTGACGGGCATCACCAACACGCCCGACGGCCGCACGCTGTTCGTGGGCATCCAGCATCCCGGCGAATCGCCCACCGAGGTCAGCGACCCGGCCGACCCGACACGGTTCTCCACCTGGCCCGACGGCCCCGGCAAGGCCGGCCGCCCCCGCTCGAGCGTCGTGATGATCACCAAGGACGACGGCGGGGTCATCGGGACCTGAGCCCCCCGGCCAACGATCCCGGGAGGCGCCGCCCCACGTGCCGGGGG
>JBOGFE010000075.1:0-3786 GCA_050741935.1 Acidimicrobiia bacterium
CCGCCCATCTTCGAGTACCCGACGTCCGACGGCTGCGCCGTCACCGGCGGTTACGTCTACCGGGGAGCCCGGGTGCCCGGCCTGACCGGCGCCTACCTCTTCGGCGACTTCTGCAACGGCCAGGTCCGGGGCCTGCGCCTGGCCGGCGGGAAGGTGTCCGAGCACCGGTCCTTCGGCCTCGAGGTCCCCAACCTGGCCTCCTTCGGGCAGGACCACCAGGGCGAGGTCTACGCCCTCTCCCTCTCCGGCGGCGTGTTCCGCATCGACCCGGCGTAGCTTCGCGACGTGGCCCCGGCCCGCAGCCTCCCGATGTTCCCCCTCGGGACGGTGCTCGTGCCCTCGGCCCACCTGCCCCTCCACGTGTTCGAGCCCCGCTACCGGGCCCTGGCCCAGGACTGCCTGGCCGGCGACCGGGAGTTCGGGGTCGTGCTCATCGAGCGGGGCTCGGAGGTGGGCGGGGGCGACGTGCGCTTCGCGGTGGGGACGGTGGCCCGCATCATCCAGGCGGTCGAGCTGCCCGACGGGCGCTACCTGATCGACTCGGTGGGGACCGAGCGCTTCCGGGTGCGCCGCTGGCTGGAGGACGCCCCCTATCCCCGGGCCGAGGTCGAGGCGCTGGCCGAGGAGCCCGCCGGCCCCGACGCGGCCGGGCTGCGGGCCGAGGTGGAACGCCGGCTCCGCCAGGTGCTGGCCCTCCAGGTGGAGCTGGGCTTCCCGGCCCCGTCGGCCACCGTCGAGCTCGACGCCGATCCGGAGGTGGCCGCCTACCAGGCCGCCGTGCTGTCTCCCCTCGGGCCCATGGACACCCAGAAGCTGCTGGAGGAGCCCGGCGCCGAAGCCCGCCTGCGGCTGCTGGTGGGGTTCCTGGACGACGCCCGCGACGTCCTCGCCCGGCGCATGGCCGAGGGCTGAGGAGAGCGCCCCGGGCTACAGGCCGAGCTCGGCGGCGACGGCGGAGGCGGTGGGCTCCACGGCGACGCCCAGCTCGGCCGAGGAGATGGCCCGCTCGGGGTCCTTCAGGCCGTGGCCGGTGAGGGTGCACACCACCGTCTCGTCGGGGGCGACGAGCCCCTCGTCCACCGCCTTGAGGACGCCGGCCACGGAGGCGGCCGAGGCCGGCTCCACGAAGACGCCCTCCAGGGTGGCCAGCAGCCGGTAGGCGTGGAGGATCTCGGTGTCGGTCACCGCCCCGATGGTGCCGCCCGACTCGTCCCGGGCGGCGATGGCCTCGTGCCAGGAGGCGGGGTTCCCGATGCGGATGGCGGTGGCGATGGTCTCGGGGTGCTCCACGGGCTCGCCGCTCACCAGCGGGGCGGCGCCCGCCGCCTGCCAGCCCAGCATCCGCGGCCGGCGCCCGGCCCGCCCGGCGGCATGGTCCTCGCAGTAGCCGCGCCAGTAGGCGGTGATGTTGCCGGCGTTGCCCACCGGGATGCAGTGGACGTGAGGGGCGTCGCCCAGCTCGTCGACGATCTCGAAGGCGGCCGTCTTCTGGCCCTCGATGCGGTGGGGGTTGATCGAGTTGACCAGGGTCACCCCCTCGTTGGCGGCCAGCTCCCGGACCACGGCGAGGGCCTGGTCGAAGTTGCCCTTCAGCTGGATGACCTTGGCTCCGTGCACCAGCGCCTGGGCCAGCTTGCCCAGGGCGATGTGGCCGGCGGGAATGACCACCGCGCACAGGATGCCGGCCCGGGAGGCATAGGCCGCGGCCGACGCCGACGTGTTGCCGGTGGAGGCGCAGATGACGGCCTTGGACCCCTCCTCCACCGCCTTGGAGATGGCCACGGTCATGCCCCGGTCCTTGAACGAGCCGGTGGGGTTGAGTCCCTCGTACTTCAACAGCACCCGGGTCCCGAGCTGCTCCGAGAGCCGCTCCGCCGCCAGCAGGGGCGTCCCGCCCTCCCGCAACGTGATCACGGGGGTGGCGGCGCTGACCGGGAGGCGGTCCCGGTAGGCCTCGATGACGCCGGGCCAGCCCCCGCAGGTCGTCAATCCGCCTCCCCGACCACCCGCAGCACCGAACCCACGCGGTGGACGACGTCGAGCTGGCGGACGTCGTGGATGGTGGCCTCGAGGTCCCGTTCCCGGGCCTTGTGGGTGACGAAGATCAGCCGGGCGTCCTCGGCCATGCCCCGCTGCTCCATCGACTTGATGGACACGCCGTGCTCGCCGAAGGCGGAGGCGATGGCGGCCAGCACCCCGGGCCGGTCGGCCACCTCGATCAGGATGTAGAACTGCGAGGACATCTCGTCGATGGGCCGCACCCGCTTGCGGGCGCCCGTCCCCACCGTCGCCCCCCGGCTCCCGCCGGCCAGGTTCTTGGCCGCGTCGATGAGATCGCCGAGCACGGCGGAGGCGGTGGGCATGCCGCCCGCCCCCCGGCCGTAGAGCATCAGGTCGCCCACCGCCTCGGCCTGGATGAACACGGCGTTGAACGAGTCGCGCACCGAGGCCAGGGGATGGTTGACCGGCACCATGGCCGGATGGACCCGGACGGCCACCTCGCCGTCGACCTCCTCGGCGATGGCCAGCAGCTTGACCACGTAGCCGAGATGGCGGGCCGAGTCGATGTCGTCCTGGGTGAGGCCGGAGATGCCTTCGCGGTACACGTCGCCGGCCACCACCTTGGCCGAGAAGGCGATGGAGGCGAGGATGGCGGCCTTGGCGGCGGCGTCGAAGCCCTCGACGTCGGCGGTGGGGTCCCGCTCGGCGTAGCCCAGCGTCTGGGCCTCGGCCAGGGCGTCGGCGAAGGTGGCGCCCGACTCGCTCATCCGGGTGAGGACGAAGTTGGTGGTCCCGTTGACGATGCCCATCAGGCGGTGGATGCGGTCCCCGGCCAGGGACTCCCGCAGCGGGCGGATGAGGGGGATGCCGCCGCACACCGACGCCTCGAAGAGGAGGTCCACGCCGGCTCCGGCGGCGGCTTCGAACAGGTCCCGGCCGAAGTTGGCCAGCAGCTCCTTGTTCGCCGTGACCACCGGCTTCTTGCGCTCCAGGGCGCCCAGGATGAGGCTGCGGGCCGGTTCGATCCCGCCGATCACCTCGACGACCACGTCGACCGAGGGGTCGGCGACGACCTCCTCGGCGTCGTGGGTGAAGCGCTCGGCCGGGAGGTCGACGTCGCGTTCGCGGGCCAGGTTGCGCACCGCCACCCGGGCGATCTCGATGCGGACGCCGGCCCTGGCCTCGATCTCGTCGGCCTGAGCGGCCACCAGGCGCACCAGGGCCGACCCCACATGGCCGCAGCCCAACAGCCCGACCCGCACGCTCGTCTTGGGGGCACCCCCTTCCCCTGGCATCGCTATGTCTCCTCCAGAGCCAGCAGGTCGTCGAGTGTCTCCCGGCGCACCACCAGGCGGGCCGTGCCGCCGGCCACGAACACCACCGCCGGGCGCGGGACCTTGTTGTAGTTGGAGGCCATGGCGTAACCGTACGCCCCCGTGGCCGGGGTACCCACGAGATCGCCCACCTCCAGGCCCGACGGCAGCTGGGCGTCGCGCACCACCACGTCGCCCGACTCGCAGTGCTTGCCCGCCACCGTGACCCGCAGGGGGCGGGGCTCGGCGGCCCGGGTGGGACAGAAGGCCTCGTAGCGGGCGCCGTAGGTGGCGGGCCGGGGGTTGTCGCTCATGCCCCCGTCCACGGCCGCGTAGGTGCGCACGCCGGGGATCTCCTTGATGGTGCCCACCCGGTAGAGGGTGAGCCCGGCCCGGGCCACCACCGAGCGGCCCGGTTCCACGAACAGCCCGGGCAGGCGGCGCAGCCCGGCGTCCCGGGCGGCGTCGGCCA
>JBOGFE010000076.1:0-4809 GCA_050741935.1 Acidimicrobiia bacterium
CCGGGGCCAGCCCGGGCTGGGGGTCGATGTTGACGGCCTTGTTGGAGCGGACCATGCCGGGCTCGAGCACCGTGGCCATGGCCGAGCCGTCGCCGACCTCGGCCACCTGGAGGAGGGCGCCGTCGAAATCGACCCGGATGGAGTCGCCGACCCGCAGGCCCACGAACACGGAGCCGGGCCAGAGGTTGAACCGTTCCTTGGTGCCCTGGACCGCTTCGGCCACCAGCTCGACCCGCTGGCCCCGCTCGACGACCACGCCGTCGTTCATGAGGCCGCAGCGCACCTGGGCGCCCTGGGTGTCCAGGGAGATCGGGATGTTGGAGTAGCGCCGCACCAACTCGATGGTGGGCAGCACGCGTTCGGGCGGGGTGTGGGAGAGGTTGATGCGGAAGAGGTCCACCCCCCGCTCGTCGAGGCCCTTGATGACATCGGCCCGCAGCGAGGCGGGGCCCAGCGTGCACAGGATCTTGATCTTCATGTCCCAGCCCTTCGATGGTGACGCGCCACGGGGAGGCGCAAGTTGAACGACTGGTGAACTGGTTCGGCAACATCGAGGTGAACTCCTGCCGGATCCGGTCGCCGGCGCGCATTCCGGACATCGGGGAGGAGTCTGCCGGGCCCCGTCGAATCCCTCGTTCAGCGATTGTTCACCTAAATCGTTAACCGTCCGTTCACCTGCTGGGGGTGTCCGATGTCGAACCAGGATCTTGGTTCCGTCCTTCTCGCCGTGCTGCTGCTGATCCTCGGGGCCAGCCTGTTCGGCCAGCTGTTCAGCCGGTTCCGCCAGCCCAAGGTGGTGGGCGAGATCCTGGCCGGCGTCCTGCTCGGCCCCACGCTGCTCGGCAAGGTCGCCCCCGGCTTCGCCGCCGATGTCTTCGGGGCGGACAATCATGCTGTGGGGGGTCCTGTCGGTGGCCACCGCCATCGCCGCCGCCACCGTCAGCGCCGCCGGCGGCCAGCTCACCTCCACCATCTCGGAGCACGTGGCCGTCAACGCCGCCTACGTGATCGCCGCCCTCACGGTCATGCCCATCGTCCTGCGCAAGGTGTCCCGGGCCGACTGGAACGTCCTCGCCCGCCAGGCCCCGGTGGCGTGGATGATGGCCGTCCTGCTCGGCTACGTGTCCCTGGCCGCCACCCTCGACGTGACCCTCGTCTTCGCCGCCTTCCTGGCCGGCTTCGGGATCATGGGTGGCATGAGGAGCACGGAGCGCTCGGCGCCCGCCTGGCCGGCATGAACTGGCTGGACGTGGCCAACATCGCCATCACCACCAATGCCCGGGGTGGCCCCGGCATCGTGATGGCCAGCGTCGCCTACGACGCCGGCATCATCAACGGGGCCTTCTTCACCACCCTGGTGGTGACCGCCGTGCTGACCTCCCAGGCCGCCGGCATCTGGCTCGACTACGTCCTGCGCAAGGGCTGGCCGCTGCTCTCGGGCGCCGACCTCGCCCGCCGCGGGATCGAAGCCGACGCCGAGGCGCCGGTCCGTCCCCTCCAGCCCGTCGGCTGACCGCTCCCGCCCTCAGGCCGGGTGGCGCCCGTCGCAGTCCCGGGTGTGCTGCCGGCACTCCTCGACGAGGACGTTGAGCAGGGCGACCAGGGCGGTCATCCGCTCCACCTCGGCCAGCGTGTCGACCATCTCTTCCATCAGCGCAAGGTTCAGCTCGTTCATGCCCCGAGTGTTCGCCGGGCCCCCGGCCGTCCCTCCGCCCGGTGGCAGAACTCCGGCAAAGGTCGACAAACGGCCCCGGAAACCGGCCGAATTCGGAGATCCTGTGGAGACGCCCGGTGACGGCGACTACTTGGCCCGGGTGAGGATGTCCTCGTAGATCGAGGGGTCGTAGGCGTCGACCACGGGGAAGCCCCCGGGCTTGCGGCCCACCCAGTGCATGGTGACCCCCGGGTTGGCGACGTCGCTGCCGTCGGGCAGGAACAGGTGGGGGCTGCCCTGGACGCCGGCGTCGGGGATGGCCCGCCACTGGTCGATGACCGCCCGCCGGCCCCGGCCCGAATCGAGGGCCACCTCCAGGGCGGCGGTGTCGACCTCGGGCACCGCGGTCGCCACCTCGAGCACGGCGTGGCGCATCCCCACGTGGCTGGACTCGGCGAACAGGGCCCGGCGTAGCGCCAGGTCGAGCCGGTCGCTGGCCGCCAGGGACTGCTCCTTGGCCGCCTGCACCGCCTCCAGGGCCAGGAGCACGGTCGACGGGTAGGCGGCCGGATCCCGTGTCCACAGGGAGAAGCCGAAGTCGGGGGCGAGGGCCCCCACCACCGGCACCTCGGCGTCGACGATGGCCCGGGGAGTGGGACGGCTGTTGAGCAGCTCGAGGGGGAAGGCCCGGTGATCGAGGGTCACCGCCCCCTCCAGGCCCAGCCGGGCCCGGGCGGCGTGGAGGTGGTACACCGCCGCCGTGGCCCACGGGCAGGCGATGTCGGACCACACCACGATCGTCCCGCTGGCTACCTGCACCATGGTCCTTCCGCTCCTTGTTCATGGTGGCGGGCACCCGGTTCCTTCGGAACACGCCCGCCACGTGCGGCGGGGACCCCAACCCCGCCGCGCCCGTTGTGACTCGTCGCCCCTGTCTCGGACTCTGCGCCCCTATCTTGATTGGTCATGGACACCCCTACCCGACTCGTCCTGATCCGCCACGGGGAGAGCCGCTCCACCGTCGACCAGGTCGTGGGCGGCCACAAGGGTTGCTCCGGCCTCTCCGAGCGGGGCCGGGCCCAAGCCGAGGCCCTCGCCGCCCGGCTCCAGGCCACGGGCGAGCTGGCCGCCACCTCCGTGCTGCTCACCAGCATCCTGCCCCGGGCCATCGAGACGGCCGAGATCATCGCCCCGGCGCTGGGCGGGCTGGTGGCCAAGCAGGACTGCGACCTGTGCGAGATCCACCCCGGTGAGGCCGACGGGCTCCCCTGGGAGGAGTTCCGGGCCCGCTACATCCCAGAGGACACGCCCCGCAGCCCGTACAAGGTGTGGTCCCCCGGGGGTGAGAGCTGGGCGACCTTCCTGGCCCGGGTCGGCACCGCCCTGGGCGAGGTGGCTCTCCGCCACGCCGGCGAGACAGTGGTGGTGGTCTGCCACGGCGGCGTCATCGAGGGTTCCTTCGCCACCTTCGGCAACCAGCCGCTGCGCCGGGCCTTCGACGTGTCGGTGGAGAACACGTCCATCACCGAGTGGATGTTCACGGACGGCCTCCCGGTCCGCAGCGGCCTGGCCGACGACGCCCGCTGGAAGCTGGTCCGGTTCAACGACTCCGCCCACCTCGCCCGCGTGGTCTAGGGACAGGTCGAGCGCGGAACCGGCGACCGTGACCCGGGGACGGCGGGCGGCGGCGATGCTCGGCGGCTTCCTCCTCCACGGGGCGACGGCCGGCGCCGCCCTGGGCCTGTCCTACTCGGTGGTGCTCATCTTCGTGGCCTCCTTCGGGGAGAACGACCCGGCGCTGCGCTTCATGATCGACGCCTTCGTCTTCGCCGTCCCCCTGGGGGTGGGTCTGGGGCTGGGGATCGGCCTCCTCTCCGGCCTGGCCTGCGGGGCCGTCTACGCCGGTCTGGCCCTGGCCGGCGGCCTGCCCGTCCGGGGCAGCCCCCGCTCCTGGCTGCTGCCCCTGCTGACCGCCCTCCTCACCATGGCCGCCGCCCGGTGGGTGCTGGGCTGGTACTTCGAACCCGGCGACCCGCTCTTCGTCTGGGTCCCCGCCGGCCTCGGCGCCGTGGCCGGGGCGGCGACCGGCCACCAGATGCTGCCTCAGGGTTCGGACGAGGCGAGCCGGTAGGCTCCGGGGCCGCCCCAGGCCCGCTTCCAGGAGCTGTCCGTGCCCCTCGCCGCCGCCGAACGTGCCCTCCTCGACGACCATCGTCACCTGACCCGGGAGGAGGCGCTGGCCGTGGCCCGCCTCCCCCTCGACGAGCTGCCCGACCTGATCGCCCTGGCCCACCGGGTGCGCCTGGCCTGGTGCGGACCCGAGGTGGAGCTGGAGAGCCTCATCAACGCCAAGTCGGGGGCGTGCGCCGAGGACTGCGCCTTCTGCTCCCAGTCGGCCCACTTCGACACCGGCGTCGACGTCTACCCCTTCCTCGACCTCGACGAGGTGCTGGGCGCGGCCCGGGACACGGCGGCGGCGGGCGCCACCCAGTTCTGCATCGTGGTGGCGGTGCGGGGCCCCTCGGAGCGGCTGCTGGCCCGCGTGCTGGAGGCCACCGTGACGGTGCGGGCCGAGACCGGCCTGGAGGTGGCCGTCTCCCTCGGCCTCCTCGAGCCCGGCCAGGCCGAGCGCCTGGCCGCCGCCGGCGTGCGCCGGTACAACCACAACCTGGAGACGTGCCGGGAGGTCTTCCCCGCCATCTGCACCACCCACCGCTACGACGACCGGGGGGACACGGCCCGGCGGGCCGCCGCCGCCGGCCTGGAGCTGTGCTGCGGCGGCATCCTGGGCCTGGGCGAGACCCTGGAGCAGCGGGTCGACTTCGCCTTCGAGCTGGCCGCCCTCGACCCCGTCGAGGTGCCGGTCAACTTCCTCGACCCCCGGCCCGGGACGCCGCTGGGCGACCGTCCGCTGCTCTCCGCCCGGGAAGCCCTCCAGGCCGTGGCCCTGTTCCGCCTCGTCCTGCCCGGCGCCTGGCTGCGCCTGGCCGGCGGGCGGGAGAAGGTCCTGGGCGAGCTGCAGGCCATGGGGCTGTGGGCGGGGGCCAACGCCCTCATCGTGGGCAACTACCTCACCACGCTGGGCCGGGCGCCGGCCGACGACGTGGCCCTGCTGGAATCGCTGGGCATGCCGGTGGCCGGCGGCCCCGCCGAGG
>JBOGFE010000077.1:0-4625 GCA_050741935.1 Acidimicrobiia bacterium
TCCGCAACGAGGTCTTCACCGGCGGCTACGCCGTCGACCCCGACTTCCCCACCATCACCTGGACCGAGGACCAGTTCGGCCGGGGCCTCTTCTACTGGGAGGGCGAGATCAACACCCGCTTCCTCCGCACCCACACATGATCATTGCGGCGGGCACCCGGTTCCTCCGGAACACGCCCGCCGCGTGCCGATGGGGGCCCCTGCCCCATCGGCCCCGGTGGACCACCGCCGTCGAGGAGGTTTGAGGGATGGGCATCCTGCGGCTGTCCCACGTGGAGGTCCGGGTCCCCGACCTGGAGCTGGCCACCGCCTACTACACCGAGGTGCTGGGGCTGCTGGAGACGGGCCGGGACGCCGAGCGGGTGTTCCTCAAGTGCTGGGACGAGCACCAGCACCACTCCGTCATCCTGCGCTTCGCCCCCACCTACGGGCTGGAGCACATGGGCTTCAAGGTCGAGCACGAGGACGACCTGGCCGCGGCCGAGTCGCTGGTGGAGTCGATGGGCTCCACCGTGAAGCGGTTCTCCCCCGGCGAGCTCGCCCCCGGCCACGGCGCCGCCGTCCGCTTCGACACCCCGTCGGGCCACGTGATGGAGCTCGTCTTCGGGATGGCCCAGGTGGGCAACATGCTGCCCCGCATGAACCCCGCCCCCCGGCCCCAGTCGCTGGTCGGCATCGCCCCGCCCCGGGTCGACCACGTCTTCCTGACCTCCGAGGACGTGGACGAGTCGACGGAGTTCTTCCGCCGCTTCGGGTTCCGCCTCACCGAGCAGATCCTGGCCCGGGACGGCCACCAGCTGGCCACCTTCCTGGAGCGGTCCCACACCCCCCACGACATCGCCTTCGTCACCGGGCCCAACGGCGGGCTGCACCACTTCGCCTTCTGGCTCGACGACTGGAACGAGGTGCGCACGGCGGCCGACACCCTCGCCTACCACGGGGTCCCCATCGACGTGGGCCCGACCCGCCACGGCGTCACCCGCGGCTACACCATCTACTTCTTCGACCCGGTGGGGAACCGCAACGAGGTCTTCACCGGCGGCTACTGGGTCGACCCCGACTTCGAGACCATCACCTGGACCGAGGAGCAGATGGGGCGGGCCATCTTCTACTACGAGGGCCAGGTCAACGACCGGTTCTTCACCGTGCACTCATGAGCGACACTCCCGACCTCCCCCGCACCGAGCGCTACGAGGCGCCGCTGTACCTGGCCCGGTACCTGGAGCGCCAGGCCCGCCGGCGGGCCGGCAACGGCGAGGGCGACACCCCCGGCGATGACACCACCCCGTTGTATCTCCGGCGCTTCCGGGAACGGCAGGGGGCACCACCCGCCCTCGACTCGCTCCCCCCCGAGGCCCAGGGCTGGAACGCCAAGTACGCCGAGGTGGCCCGCTCCAAGGAGATCGTGGCCCCGCCCGAGGCCCGCATCCCGCTGCGGGCCAGCGTCCGCCTCGTCCGCCACGGCGAGACCCAGGGCTACTCGACCGACTCGGGACTCACCCCCCTCGGCGGCTGGCAGTCGCACCGCCGGGGCTTCGACATCTCCAAGGGCGTGCGCGACGGCGACGTCGTCCGCCTGGTGTGCGCCGACACCGCCCGGGCCCGTCAGACGGCCGAGCACATCCACCGCGGGCTGCTCGACGGCCTCGAGCAGTGGGGCCGGACGGCGGAGATCACCGGGCCCGAGGAGCTGCCCGAGCTGGCCAACTTCCAGGTGGTCATGCCGTCGGGGCTCCGCGACGTGACCGCCGCCTTCCGGGAGTACCAGTCGGTCATGGAGGGCTACGAGCGGGTGGCCCTGGGGGACCGGCCGCTGTGGCTGGTGGAGGTGGACCGCTTCTGGCGCACCCAGGTGGCGGGCGCCGACCCCATCCACCACTGGCTGACCATCCCGATGCTCCACTTCGAGCCGCCGGTGTCGTGCGTGCGGCGCTTCTGGTCGGCCATCACCCGCCTGGTGGAGGAGTCGCCGGCCCCGGAGAGCGGGCGGGCGGCGATGATCGTGGCCTCGACCCACTCCGGGCCGATCCGGGCCTTCGCCACCTGGGCTCACGGCTACGACCCGGGTGAGCCCTACAACCTCGAGGAGGTGGTGGTGTCGGTCAAGGAGGGCGCCAAGGAGGCGCTCGTCGCCTACCGCAACCGCGTCACCGAGGTCCACGTCCCACCGATGGACGAGCTGCCCAAATGGGGGGAGGCAGAGGTCGATGCCCTACGTGGTGCACTTCGATGAGTACGAACCGGCCCATCGGCCCCTCGTCGGGGGGAAGAACGCCAGCCTGGGCGAGATGAGCGCGGCCGGGCTGCCCGTGCCGCCCGGCTTCGCCCTCACCACCGAGGCCTTCGCCCTCCACCTGGCCGGCGCCGAGGTGACCCGCGATCTGCAGGACCTCCTCTCCCGGGCCGACCCCTCCGACCCCGCCACCCTGGAGCCGGTCTCGGCCGGGGTCCGGGCCCGGGTGGAGGCCGTCCCCCTCGCCCCCGAGGTGGCCGAGGCGGTCGCCGCCGCCTACGACCGGCTGTGCCGCGGGTGCGGGATCGGAGGGATGCCGGTGGCCGTCCGCTCCTCGGCCACCTGCGAGGACGCCCCCGACGCCAGCTTCGCCGGCGAGCACGACAGCTTCCTGTGGGTCCGCGGCCCCGACGACGTGGCCCGCCACGTGCTCCGGTGCTGGTCGAGCCTGTGGACCGCCCGGGCCATCGCCTACCGGGCCCAGACCGGCTATGTCGATGCGACCGTGGCCATGAGCGTGGGAGTCCAGAAGATGGTCCGGCCCACCGCCTCGGGGGTGGCCTTCACCCTCAACCCCACCAACGGGGACCGCTCCCAGGTCGCCATCGACGCCAGCTGGGGCCTGGGTGAGCCGGTGGTCTCGGGCGAGGTGACGCCCGACAACTTCCTGGTCGACAAGGTGCTCTACGAGATCACCGGCCGGACGGTGTCCAACAAGACGATCGAGCTGCGGGTGGAAGGGGACACGGTCGTGCGGGTGGCGCTCACCGGCGAGCGGGCCACCGGCCCCTGCCTCTCCGACGCCGAGGTCAAGGCCGTGGCCCGCCTGGCCCGGGCGGCCGAGCGCCACTACGGCTGCCCCCAGGACATCGAGTGGGCCCTCGACAGCGAGGGGGAATCCCCCGACAACGTCGTGCTGCTCCAGTCCCGGCCCGAGACGGTCTGGAGCCGGCAGGAGCGCCCGCCGGTGGCGACGTCGACCGACGTCATGGACAGCATCGTCTCCACCCTCTGCGCCCCCGTCCACACCCGTCCCCAGTCGACCACCTGAGACAGGAGAGATCAGCGATGAGCGACCGGTTCCCGAGCCCGTTCGAGATCGAGACGCCCCCCGGTGCCGAGGGGTGGGAGGAGCTCTACCCGTACTACATGGTCTTCTCCGATGACCGTCAGGGCTACGAGGACTCGATGTTCTGGTTCCAGGACGGCATCCACTGGCCCGAGGCCATGACCCCCTGGGACGCCACCTTCTTCGAGTACGCCATCGCCGCTCTCTCCCAGTACAACACCCGCCACTACCTGATCCCGCCGGCCCTGGGCGTGGACGCCCGCATCCTCAACGGCTACGCCTACCTGTCACCGGTGGGCGTCGCCGACCCGGCCGAGATCGAAGCCCGGGTGCCCCACTTCCTGGAGCGGGCCGGCTTCTACTTCGGCAACTGGGACCGGCTCTACGGCCAGTGGATGGAGAAGATGAAGGTCCTCATCGACGAGATGGAGGCCGTGACCTTCGAGACCCTGCCCGAGAAGGAGGAGCTGGAGGTCGTCACCGACGGCCACGGCACCGGCTCGGGGCTGACCCTGATCGTCTCCTACCACCGCCTCATCGACCTGGCCCTCAAGCTGTGGCAGTACCACTTCGAGTTCCTCAACCTGGGCTACGCCGCCTACCTCGACTACTTCGGGTTCTGCAAGCAGGCCTTCCCCGGCATCCCCGACCTGTCCATCGCCAAGATGGTGGCGGGCGTCGAGGTCGACCTGTTCCGGCCCGACGAGGAGCTGAAGGGCCTGGCCCGAGCGGCGGTGGAGCTGGGTGTGGACAAGGCCTTCGCCGCCGTGGGCGACGCCGAGGCTGTCATCGCCGAGCTGCGGGGGACCCCGGCCGGCCAGCAGTGGCTGGAGCGCTTCGAGGCGGTGAAGCACCCGTGGTTCAACTTCTCCTCGGGCTCGGGCTTCTACCACCACGACCGGATCTGGATCGAGCACCTGTCCATCCCCTTCGGGTTCATCGGCAACTACGTGGCCAAGCTGTCCGCCGGGGAGAGCATCGACCGGCCCATCGAAGCGATCCGGGCCGAACGGGACCGGATCGTGGCCGAGTACACCGAGCTGCTGGGCTCCGACGAGGACCGGGCCGCCTTCGCCGGCAAGCTCGGCCTGGCCCGCACCGTCTTCCCCTACGTGGAGAACCACAACTTCTACGTCGAGCACTGGAGCCACTCGGTGCTGTGGCGCAAGATGCGCGATCTGGGCCGGGTGCTCAACAAGGAGGGCTTCCTGGCCGACGTCGACGACGTCTTCTACCTGAAGCGCAACGAGATCCCTGACGCCATCATCGACTACTACGCGACCTGGGCGGTGGGGGTGTCGCCCCGCGGACCGCAGTACTGGCC
>JBOGFE010000078.1:0-6069 GCA_050741935.1 Acidimicrobiia bacterium
CGCCGCCTTCTTGGCCGGCGCGGCCTTCTTCGCGGCCGCCTTCTTGGCCGGCGCCGCCTTCTTCACCGCCGCCTTCTTGGCCGGCGCGGCCTTCTTCGCAGCCGCCTTCTTGGCCGGCGCGGCCTTCTTGGCCGGCGCGGCCTTCTTGGCGGGGGCGGCCTTCTTGGCGGGGGCGGCCTTCTTGGCGGGCGCCTTCTTGGCCGGTGCCGCCTTCTTCGCCGGCGCCGCCTTCTTCACCGCTGCGCTCGTTGAAGCCCCTCTGGTCGCGGCCGCCGTTCTGGCCGGCGTGCCGGCCGCCGGTGCCTTCGTCGTCTCGTCTTCGACCACCGCGACCGCAGCCTTACCGGCCAAGGCGATGGGGGTCTTCTTGGTCTGGATCTTTGCAGCCATGTTGTCCTCACCTGTCTCGGCCGTTACTTGTGTTGCCAGTGTGATTGATGGAGACAGAAAACGCCAGTCCCGATAGGGCGAAACCTGTAGAAAGAAGAGGTGGACCGATACACCCCCGCGCCGCTGGAAGCCTTTGCGCGTAACGGGGAATTGCGTCTGGCCGCCTTGATCGTGGCCCTCGTGGTCGTTCCCGGCGCGATCAAGAAAATCTCTCCGCCGGCCGGTGCGCGCCCGGAAACGGAGTCCCAGCAAGGATCCGCGGGCCGGCCGAAGCGGCGTCACGTGCGCGCTCCCCGGGCCTGCTGAACCGGACTTGAGGCAGAGACAGCTACCACTTACAGTGGCCCGCACACTGGGGGCTGGCGGAGAAGGCCGACATGGAGCCGCAAGAAGTAGCCGGCAAGGAGTTCCTCATCGGTATGAGGGGCTACATCCGTGAGGACGTCCGGGCCTACCTGCGGGCGGTGGCCGAGGAGCTGTTCCGGCGCGACGAGGTGATCGCCGGTCTCCGGCACAAGCTCGACGAGGCCAACACCCGTCTGGAGGAAGTCAACTGGCAGCTGCAGGAGGCCAACGGGGAGATCGAGGTCGATCGGGCCACGCTGGTCAAGCTGGTGGGTGAGGAGGCATCGGCCATCCTCTCCAGCGCCGACGGCGCCGGCGAGCGCATCCGTTTCGAGGCCGAGCGCTACGCCCAGGCGGTGCGGGATGGCGTGGTCTCCACCACCGATCACCTGGCCGGCCTCCATCAGAGCCTCGGGCAGCTGCTGGCCGAGCTGCGGAGCATGACGCAACCGGGACCGCGTCCCGACGCCGACGCCCAGGGCGACGTCGTCCTGCTCGGGCCCGACGACGACTACTCCTTCACCGAGGTGGAGCTCGACCGCTAGGCCACCGAGGCGATGCCGGCCGGGGGGGTCGGGGCGATGACCACGACGTCTCCCGTCTGTGCCTCGGCCTTCGCCCATCTCAGGGTGACGGGATCCCCGGTCACGTAGACGACCTGGGTCATCTCCGACAGGCGGGCCAGGAGATGCAGCAGATAGACCCGGTCGTCCTCGTCGAAGCCGGCGAAGGCGTCGTCGACGAGGAGGGGGACGGGCTCCGCCTCGGGGCCGACCCGCCGGGCGTCGACGAAGCGGTCGAGGAGGAGCATCTCGACCTCCTCCAGGCTGCGGAGGCGGAACCCGGCCCGGGCGGCCGACTCGAGTTGGCCGATCTCGTGGCGGAGCGCATCCCTCCTGGTTTCCATGGGGGCCACGTCCGGAAGCGCCAGCTCGAGGCGGTAGGCCTCTTCGTAGAGCCGGGCCCGTTCCTCGAAGAGCGGAGCGGGGTCGGGCAGGGGCAGGTCGCCGACTTCGGAGGGCTCGTTCCAGTCGGGACGGTTGTAGGCGGCCAGTGCCGCCTGGGCCTCGGCCAGCTTCTCTTCCACTTCCCGCAGGGCCGGGCCGGTCGGGGGATGGCGCCGGTGGACCGCGGCCTCGACCGCCCGGTGCGTCAAGGCCTCGACGTGGGCGGCCAGGGCCTCGGGGTCGTTCCCGGGCGGGAGGAGACCGGTGTCGGCCATGACCGCTTCGAAGTGGGCCTGGGCCTCACCGAAGTTGGACTCGGCCTCGTTCAGGGTCTGGCGCAGCCGGGCGTCCCGGGCCCGTTCCGCTTCCAGGACGGCAGGGTCGACGACCGGCGGGCGGCCGGCGGCTTCCCCGTCCGGATCGAGGCCGGAGGCGGGCGTGAACTCGAGGCGCTGCATCTGGAAGGTGAGCCAGGAGGCGAGTCCCATGGCGCGCAGGATGGCCTGCTCCCGGCGCTGGGCCCGGGCCAGGCGCAGTTTGGCCGACAGGGCCAGGCCCGGAACCCGGGCCCGATCGAGGTCGCGCTCGGCGTCCTCCACCGCCTGGTGGGCAAGCTCGAGCTCGTGGGGATCGTCGTCGCCGGCGAGCCGCTCGTCCTCGGGAGGCATTGGCTCCGAAGCCGATTCGTCGGACGCTTCGGGTTCGAGGAGCGGCCGGTCCCCGATGACCAGCCGGGCGATCTCGAGGGCATCGGCGGCCCGTTGCCACCGGGCCCCGGCGTCGGCGGCGGCCAGGATGGCGCCGGCGGTGGCCAGCTCGGCCGCCACCGTCTCACGCCGGCCGGTGGTCTCCACCTCCAGGCGCCGGACGACAGCCAGGGTCTCGCCGTGCCGGCGACGGGTCTGCTCCTCCTCCAGGCGCCCCAGCTGCTCGTCGATCTGCCCGACGCGGCGGTAGAGCTCCCCGGCCTGGCGGAAGCGGGCCAGGGCCACCTCGTACTCGGCCTCGGCCTGGGCCAGGCGGGACCGGAGATCGAACAGCTCGTCCTCGGCCTCGAAGGGGTCGACCGCGTCGCCCTTGAACTGGGCGGGGTCGACGCGCAGCAGGGTCCGGGCCGACCGGCCGTCGAGGCCCACGGAGGCGAACCAGTCGAAGCGGCCGTCGAGGGGGAGGTCGCCGGCGTCGGGGGTGAAGTCCTCACCCGTCCCGACCCCGGTGATGCGGGCCGCGCCGTGATGGTCGCGCTCGAGCTTGACCCGCCGGCCGGCATGGTCGACGAAGGCGAGGCTCACGCTGTCGCCCGGGCGGGTGCCACCCAGGACGCCCAGGGCCCGCTCGATCCAGCCTGACCGGGGGCGCGCGCCAAGAGACCCCACCACCGACAGTCGGGGGTGGAAGGACGCCTTGACCGGGGGGAGGCCGTCCACCCGGTAGGAAAGTTCCTCGAATCGCATGCGGTGGGCGATCCTCGATTCTGCTCTGTCCTGGATATCGGAACTGGCAGAGGCTTCCTGAAGTCCCGACCGTAGCGGAGGCCCCCAAGTCTGCTCGCGCCGGCGGCGGAGCGGAGCGCCTCCCCATGCCAGACTGCTCCACCATGCTGGTCGTGAACCGGGCGGAAACCGAGTCCCTCCTCGATCCCGACGCCCTGCGCCGGGCGGTGGCGGCGGCCATGGCCGAGGTCAGCGCCGGGCGGGTCGCCATGCCGGCGCGCACCGTCGTCTCGCTCACCCGGCCCGAGGGCCATCTCCTGGCCATGCCCGCCCACCTGCCCGACCCCGGGGTCCTCGGCGCCAAGCTGGTGTCCCTCTTTCCCGACAACCGCGGCCGGGGCCTTCCCACCCATCACGCCGTGGTGGTTCTCTTCGACCCCGGGACCGGGGCGCCCGTCGCCCTGATCGACGGCGAGTCGATCACCGCGGCCCGGACGGCGGCCGGGTCGGCGCTGTCGGCCGAGCTGCTGGCCCGGCCGTCGGCCCGGGTCCTCGCCATTCTCGGTACGGGCGTCCAGGCCCGGTCCCACGCGCTGGCCGTGGTCCGCACCCGCCCCTTCGAGGAGGTCCGCATCGCCGGGCGCCGTCCGGAGCGGGCGGCGGAGCTGGCCGGCGAGCTCGAAGGGCTGCTGCCCTGTGCCGTCGCCGCCGCCGGCGGCTTCGCCGAGGCCTGTGCCGGGGCCGATGTCGTCTGTGCCACCACCCACTCGCCCGAGCCGGTGGTGCGCCGGGAGCACCTGGGGCCCGGCACCCACGTGACCTCGGTGGGCTACCACCTCGCCGGGCGGGAGGTCGACTCCGACACCGTCTGCGATGCGCTGGTGGTGGTCGAGTCCCGGGCCGCCGTCCTGGCCCCGCCGCCCTCGGGCTCCCGTGACCTCCTGGTGCCCATCGAGGAGGGGCGCATCGGCCCGGACCACATCCACGCCGAGCTGGGCGAGCTGGTGGCCGGCACGGTCCCGATCCCGGAGTCGGGCGAGCGGATCACCCTGTACAAGTCGGTCGGGGTGGCCGCCCAGGACCTGGCCGCCGCCGCCCTGGTGCTCGAACGGGCCGTCGCCGAAGGGCTCGGAACCACCATCGACCTGTGAGATTTGTCTCGGCCTGAAGTCCTAGGCGGACATCTCGGTCGAAACCGTTCCTGCGGCCGATGCGCCGGAAGGGTGGGGTCCGTACCTTGAATCCCATGGACATGGGATTCAGTCATTGGATGGCGCTGCGGAGCGCCATGGAGGGCGAACAGCCCCGGCGCACCTTCAGCCGCGCCACCCTCCGCCGGGTCGCCGGGTTCGCCCAGCCCCACCGCCGGTCGCTCGTCATCTTCATCTTCTTCAGCGTGGTCGCCGCCGTGCTGGCGGTGGCCACCCCGGTGCTGGCCGGCCGGGTGGTCGACGCCATCGTCAAGGAGCAGGCGTCGGGGACGGTGGTGGGCCTGGCGCTGCTCATCGCCCTGGTCGCCGTCTTCGACGCCGGCGCCGGGCTCATCACCCGGTGGTACTCCGCCCGCATCGGCGAGAACGTGATCCTCGACCTGCGCCGGGCCGTGTTCAGCCACGTGCAGCGGATGCCGGTGGCGTTCTTCACCCGCACCCGGACCGGCGCCCTCGTCAGCCGCCTCAACAACGACGTGATCGGGGCCCAGCGGGCCTTCACCTGGACCCTGTCCGGGGTGGTCAGCAACGTCATCGCCCTGCTCCTCACCCTGGGGGTGATGCTGCGCCTGTCCTGGGGCATCACCGCCCTGGCCCTCGTCCTGCTGCCCATCTTCGTGGTCCCGGCCCGGCGGATGGGCGCCAAGCTGGCCCATCTGGAGCGGGAGGCGGCCGACCACAACGCGGCCATGACCACCCAGATGACCGAGCGGTTCTCCGCCCCGGGGGCGACGCTGGTCAAGCTCTTCGGCCGGCCCGCCCTCGAAGCCGACGAGTTCGGCTACCGCGCCCAGCGGGTGGCCGACATCGGCGTGCGCAGCGCCATGTCCCAGTGGGTGTTCCTGACCGCCCTCACCATGGTGTCGGCGCTGGCCCTGGCGCTGGTCTACGGCCTCGGCGGCTGGCTGGCCCTCGAGGGCCGCCTCGAGCCGGGCACCGTCGTCACCCTGGCCCTCCTGCTCACCCGCCTCTACGCCCCGCTGACCGCCCTGGCCAGCGCCCGGGTGGACGTGATGTCGGCCCTGGTCAGCTTCGAACGGGTCTTCGAGGTCCTCGACCTCGAGCCCCTGATCACCGAGAAGCCCGGCGCCGCGCGGGTCCCCGACGGTCCGGTGACCATCGAGTTCGACGACGTCCGCTTCGCCTACCCGTCGGCCGAGAAGGTGTCGCTGGCGTCCCTGGAGGAGGTGGCCACCCTCGACACCCGGGGCGGCCAGCCGATCCTCCACGGCGTGTCGTTCCGGGTCGAGCCCGGCCAGCTGGTGGCGCTGGTGGGGTCGTCGGGCGCGGGGAAGTCGACGATCGCCTCACTGGCGCCCCGGCTCTATGACGTGGACGCCGGGGCCGTGCGCCTGTCGGGGGTCGACGTGCGGGACCTGACCTTCGACTCGCTGCGCGAGACGCTGGGCATGGTCACCCAGGACGGCCACCTGTTCCACGACACCATCGGCGGGAACCTGCGCTTCGCCCGCCCGGGGGCCACCGACGAGGAGCTGTGGGACTCGCTGCGCCGGGCCCGGCTGGCCGACCTGGTCGCCTCGCTGCCCGACGGCCTCGACACGGTGGTGGGGGAGCGGGGCTACCGCCTCTCGGGCGGGGAGCGCCAGCGCCTCACCATCGCCCGGCTGCTGCTGGCCCAGCCCCGGGTGGTGATCCTCGACGAGGCCACCGCCCACCTCGACTCGGCCTCCGAGGCCGCCGTTCAGGCGGCCCTGGTCGATGCCCTGGCCGGCCGCACGGCGC
>JBOGFE010000079.1:0-3608 GCA_050741935.1 Acidimicrobiia bacterium
GTGGAGCCCTACCTCGGCACGGCGGGCTCGGTGGCGCCCTATCTCCTCACCGGGGCGGTGGACCGGGGCGAGACGGAGATCGCCCTCGACATCCTCGGGCGCCTGCGCGGCGCGGGCTTCCATCCCCTGCAGGTGATGGTCATGCTCCACCGGCACTACCAGCGGATCCTCCGCCTCGACGACCCGGACGTGGGCGGCGAAGCCGAAGCCGTGGCTGCTCTGGGAGGCAAGGTGAAGCCCTATCCGGCCAGCCTGGCCCTGCGGCAGTCCCGGGTGCTGCGCACCGCCGGCATCCGGGCCGCCTACGAGGCCCTGGCCAAAGCCGACCTCGACCTGCGGGGGGCCACCGCCGCCCCCGAGGACGCCACCCTCGAAGTGCTCGTCGCCCGCTTGGCCGGCATCTCCCGCCGGGCCGGCGCCGGCGGGGCGCGGCGCCCAACCGGCTCCCGGAGCCGCCGGTGAAGCGACGGCTCAGCCGCCGGCTGACGCCTTGGCCACCCGCTTCATGAGCTTGGACTTGCGGTTGGCGGCCTGGTTCTTGTGGATGACGCCCTTGGCCGCGGCCATGTCGAGCGCCTTGACGGCCCGGCGGACCTTCTCGGCGCTGTCGTCGCCCCCGGCGGCCGCGGCGGCGTCGGCCCGCTTGATGCGGGTCTTCAGCTCAGAGCGCACCGCCTTGTTGCGCTCGTGGCGCTTCTCGTTCTGGCGGTTGCGCTTGATCTGGCTCTTGATGTTGGCCATGGGGCTTTGCGTTCTCCACAGACGTCAGGCAGTAAGACCAGCGGGTTAGGTTAGCCGGAATGACCGCCCCCGAGGCCATCCGCAACATCTCGATCATCGCCCACATCGACCATGGGAAGTCGACACTGGCCGACCGCATCCTCGAGATCTGCGAGGCCGTCGACCCCCGGGACATGCGGGAGCAGTACCTCGACTCCATGGACATCGAGCGGGAGCGGGGCATCACCATCAAGGCCCAGAACGTGCGCCTGGACTGGGAGGGCCACGTCCTGCACCTCATCGACACTCCCGGCCACGTGGACTTCGGCTACGAGGTGTCCCGCAGCCTGGCCGCCTGCGAAGGGGTGATCCTCCTGGTCGACGCCTCCCAGGGCATCGAGGCGCAGACCCTGGCCAACTGCTACCTGGCCCTGGAACACGATCTGGCCATCGTGGCCGCGTTGAACAAGATCGACCTCCCCGCCGCCGACCCCGACCGGGTGGCGGCCGAGATCGAGCACGTCCTGGGCATCCCGGCCGGCGACATCCTCAGCCTCTCGGCCAAGACCGGCGAGGGGGTGGCCGAGATCCTCGACGCCGTGGTGGAGCACGTCCCGGCGCCCAAGGGCGATCCCGACGCGCCGCTCCAGGCGCTCATCTTCGACTCCTACTACGACGCCTACCGGGGGGTGATCTCGGCGGTGCGGGTGGTCAACGGCACCCTCACCACCGGTTCGAAGCTGCGCTTCCTCCAGACCCGCGAGACCCACGACGCCGAGGAGATCGGTGTCCGGCTGCCGACCCCCACGCCGGTGGCGTCGCTCGGTCCGGGCGAGGTCGGCTACCTGATCGCCGGGATCAAGGACGTGGGTGAGGCCCGGGCCGGCGAGACGGTGACCACCGTGGCCCGGTCCGCCGAGCCGCTCACCGGCTACCGGGACCCGAAACCCATGGTCTTCTGCGGGCTGTACCCGATCGACGGCGACGACTTCGCCGATCTCCGCGAGGCCCTGGAGAAGCTGCGCATCAACGACTCGTCGTTCACCTACACCCCCGAGACGTCCGGCGCCCTCGGCTTCGGATTCCGCTGCGGCTTCCTGGGCCTGCTGCACATGGAGATCATCCGGGAACGGCTCGAGCGTGAATACGACCTCTCCCTGGTCGCCACCGCCCCCAACGTCGAGTACCTGGCCCACACCACGGACGGGACGGTGGAGGTGGTCGACAACCCGTCGGCCATGCCCGCCCCCACCAAGCTCGACTTCATCGAGGAGCCCTGGATCAAGGTGACCATCGTCACCCCCAAGGCCTACGTCGGGGCCCTGATCGACCTGGCCCAGACGCGGCGGGGCGAGATGAAGATGATGGAGTACCTCTCCGAGGACCGCGTGGAGCTCATCTACGAGCTGCCCCTGGCCGAGGTCGTGGTCGACTTCTTCGACCAGATGAAGTCCCGCACCCGGGGCTATGCCAGCTTGGACTACGAGCCGGCGGGTGACCGCCGGTCGGAGTTGGTGAAGGTCGACGTGATGCTGAACGGGGTACCGGTCGACGCCTTCTCGACCATCCTCCACCGGGACAAGGCCACTGATTACGGTCGGCGCATGGCATCGAAGCTGCGCGAGCTGATTCCCCGCCAGCTCTTCGACGTGCCCATTCAGGCCGCCATCGGCGGGCGGGTGATCGCCCGGGAGACGGTGAAGGCCAAGCGCAAGGACGTCATCGCCAAGTGCTACGGCGGGGACATCACCCGGAAGCGCAAGCTGCTGGAGAAGCAGAAGGAAGGCAAGAAGCGGATGAAGATGGTGGGCCGGGTGGAAGTCCCCCAAGAAGCGTTCGTGTCGGCGCTGCGCCTGGAAGAGGACTAGCCGCCGATGATCGGCCGTGGCGGAGCGGGCGCCACGACCGTCCGCCCCCCGTTGGACCGGGCCCGGCTGGCGACGGCGCTGGCCGTGGTCGCGCTCCTCGGGGCGCTGGGCGGGGTCCTCGGCCGGGCCGTCGGCGCCGGACCGTACATGACGGCCCAGAGGGGCGGGTCCGGTGGTTCGGCGGGGGCGACCGGGGGGTCGGGTGGTTCGGCCGGCGGCAACTCGGGGGCATCCCCGGCCGGGCAGTCCGGTGCCTCCGGGAACTCACCTCAGGGCGGCTCCGGCTCCCCGCAGGGGACCACCCCGGCCGGCGTCCCACCGGCGGCGGCCGACGACGGGACGTCGGGGTTGTCCCCCGGGGGGTCCGGCGCCAGCAGCCCCAACCGGGACGACGACGGTGGCGGCGGCGGGGAAGGGAGTACGGGCAACACCAGCCCGAACGCCCCCGGCGACACCGGCCCCGGCGACACGAGCCCCGGCGACACGAGCCCGGGGGACACGAGCCCCGACGACACCACGCCGCCCACCCAGGCGCCCCCGCCGACGGGACCGACCACCACCATCCCGGTCACCCAGTCCACCCTGCCCCCGAACCTGCCGGCCGAGGCCGCCCCCACCCGGGAGGTCGGCTGCGGCACGGCGGCGCCGGCGTCGCCCACCGGAGGCCAGGTCAAGTGCTACGAGGTGGTGGGGCGGCGTGACCGGGTCGAGGTCGTCGGCGTCCCCGGGATCCCGATCCCGCTCCCGCTGCCCGTCCCGCTGGTGGTGCCGGTCATCAACGACACCGGCGACAGCGTGAGCAACGACGTCGACCAGCGGACGTTCGTCTACGTCGACGTCGACTCGCAGCGGGTGCTCGACGCCGAGAGCTTCGCCCAGGCCCTTGGTCAGAGCATCATCGCGACCCTGCTCGTGCTGCTCGGGGTGGCGCTGGTCATCCTGGCCGTGGCGTTCCTCCTGTTCCGCCGGCGGGGCGGCCCCGGACCGGCCGGCCCGCCCCCGGGTCCGGCGGGCCCGCCC
>JBOGFE010000080.1:0-9347 GCA_050741935.1 Acidimicrobiia bacterium
GTGGGGTCCCAGTCCCAGACCGCCACCGTCTCCCGCACGGGACCCCGCCACCACACCTGGGCCCGGGTGGTGGGCCGGGACCCGTCGCCGCCCGCCGCCTCGCCCGGGGCCCGGTAGGGGAACAGGGCGGGGGGCGCCTTGCTGCCGGCGGGGGAGAGATCGAACAGCGCCGGCGAGGTGGAGAAGAGGTTGTGGGGCGACGGCCGGGCCGCGTCCCGGTGGTAGCGGTCGGGGTGGGTGTCGTAGCCGACGTCGACCACCGGCGCCCGGGCCACGTACTCCTTGAACACGTCGTTGGCCCCCGAGTAGGCGAAGAGCGGGTGGTTGAGGGGCGTGACCAGGGCGATGTCGGTGGACCGGGCGCTGCGCACCGGGCCCACCAGGTCGGTGTCCTTCGAGTGGAAGAGGACGGCGAAGCGGGTGATGCCGCCCTCCACGCCTTCCTCGAAGATGACGTCGGCCTGGTTGAGGCCGACCTGGGGCCGGGCCTTGGGAGCGTTGTCGATCTTGACCACCAGGACCGGCCGTCCGGCCCGGCCCGGGTCCATGGGCAGCCCGGTGAGCGGGGCCGGGTAGGCCTGGGGCGGAGGCGGGGCGGGAGGCGGTGCCGCCTCCATCAGAGTCACCGGTGTGGGGTTGGTCACCGCCGGCGCCGTGGTGGTGGTCACCCCGGCGGTGGTCGTGGTGGTCGGCGCCGGCCGGGTCGAAGTCGTGGTCGGCCGGGTGGTGGTCGTCGTCGAGGTCGTCGTGGTGGTGGGCGGGTCCACCGTTTCCACCCACACGAAATCGGCGCCGCAGGCGGAACCCACGACGAGGAAGAGCACGGGGAGGATGAAGCGGCGCATGGGGAAGCGAGCCGAACATACCGGCCTCCCGCCCGAAGTGGGTGGAATTACGGCCTAGGGACCGGCTCCTCCCCGGTCCGTCATGAAGTTGCAATGGGCGGGGACCGGAAATACCGGTCGTTCCTTCCGTCCGGCAGTTGATCCCAGACCCTTAGGTGCCGAACGATCAACAGACTATGGATTCGCTGGGTCGCGACCTCGTGCTGCTGGCCAAGGCCATGCGGGCCCGCCTCGAGTCGCGCCTGGCCAACGCCGGCGCCAGCCTGCCGGCGTGGGGCGTCCTGTCCTGTGCCATCGAGGAGGAGGGACTCTCGCAGCGCCAGCTGGCCGAGCGCATGGGCATCGAGGCGGCCACCCTGACCCGGCACCTGGACCGCCTGGAGGCGGACGGGCTCGTCGCCCGCCTGCGCGACGGCGAGGACCGGCGCATCCTGCGGGTCGTGCCCACCCCGGCGGCCCGGGATCTCCACGCCCGGATGGCGGCCGTGGCCGGGAGCCTCGACGCCGACCTCACCGCCGGCCTTTCCGGCCAGGAGCTGGTGGAGCTGAGGCGCCTCCTCGCCCGCCTGTCATCGAACCTGGGGGACACCAACCTGCCCCCGGACAACCTTGAGGAAGACAATGTCCACGGCCTCGTTGCTCGCTGACCCCGCCATCACCTTCGCCGACGCCGGTGATGACGAGGTCATCCGCACCCACGGCCTGACCAAGACCTTCCCGGGTCGCAACGGCGCCCCGGCGGTGGCCGCCGTCGACCACCTCTGCCTCGGAGTCAAGGCCGGCGAGATCTTCGGCCTGCTCGGCCCCAACGGGGCGGGCAAGACGACCACGGTGGGGATGCTGACCACCCGCGTCCAGCCCAACTCCGGCCGGGCCCTGGTGGGCGGCGTCGACGTGGTGGGAGAGCCGGCCCGGGCCAAGCAGGTCATCGGGGTCGTGCCCCAGACCAACACCCTCGACCGGGACCTGAGCGTCTTCCAGAACCTGTTCTTCCACGGCCGTTACTTCGGCCTGTCCCGCCGGGACGCCCGGGAGGCGGCCGGCGCCGTCCTCGACCAGTTCCGTCTGGCCGACCGGGCCGACGCCCCCGTGGCCACGCTGTCGGGCGGCATGGCCCAGCGCCTCATGGTGGCCCGGGCCGTCCTGCACCGGCCCCGGGTGCTGTTCCTCGACGAGCCCACCGCCGGCCTCGACCCCCAGAGCCGGATCGCCCTGTGGGAGCTGCTGGGCGAGCTCAACGCCGCCGGCCAGACCATCCTCGTCACCACCCACTACATGGAGGAGGCCGACCGGCTCTGCCACCGGGTGGCGATCATGGACCACGGCCGGATCCTGGCCCTCGACACCCCCTCCGGGCTCAAGCGCTCCCTGGGGGCCGAAGCCGTCGTCCGGATCGGGGTGGAGGGCGACCTGCGGCGCCTGGCCGGCGAGCTGGCCACCCTGGAGGGCGCCCGCTCGGCCCAGGTGAGTGAGGGGGGCGTACTCGTCTACCTGCACGGGCCGGTGGCCCGCACCCTGCCGAAGATCTTCTCCACCGCCGAGATGGAGGGCTACACGATCAACGACCTGTCGGTCACCGAGCCCACCCTCGAGACCGTCTTCATCACCCTGACCGGGAAGGACCTCCGCGAGTGAGTGCCGCCACCGTCTCCGCTCGCACCCCCGTGGGTCCGTCCACCCTGACCCAGCTGCGCCCCACCCGGGCGGCGGCCTGGGCGGCCTTCCGGGCCCTGCTGGCCCGGGACCGGGCCGTCCTGCGCAAGGAGGCCAAGGTCTTCGTCCTGCGCACGATCATGCAGCCGCTGCTGCTGCTGTTCGTGTTCACCTATGTCTTTCCCCGGATCGGCCAGGGCATCGGGGGCGCCGCCGGGGGAGCCCAGGCCTTCTCGACCATGCTGGTGGCCGGAGTCGTGGCCACGGCCATGATCTTCCAGGGCATCCAGGCGGTGGCCCTGCCCCTGGTGCGGGAGTTCGGCTACACCCGGGAGATCGAGGACCGCGTCCTCGCCCCCCTGCCGGTCTGGGCGGTGGCGGTGGCCAAGATCACCTCCGGGGCCATGCAGGCCCTCCTGGCCGGCCTCATCGTGTTTCCCCTGGCCCTGGTGGTGCCCGTCGACGGGATCCGCCTCCACGTCTCCTGGTTGACCCTGCTCACGGTGGCCCCGTTGGCGGCGGTGGCGGGCGCCTCCCTGGGCCTGGCCATCGGCACGCGGGTCCAGCCCCACCAGGTGCCCCTCATGTTCAGCGTCATCGTCCTGCCTATGACCTTCCTCGGGGCGACCTACTACCCGTGGGCCGGCCTCACCCCCATCCCCTGGCTGAAGGTGGCGGTGCTGGCCAATCCGCTCGTGTACATGAGCGAGGGTTTCCGCATGGCGCTGACCCCGGTCCCGGCCATGCCCGCCGTCGCCGTCTACGGTGCCCTCGTGGGGTTCACCGCGCTGCTGGCCTGGCTGGGCATCGGAGGCTTCCGCAAGCGCGTCCTGGGTTGAGGCTCCCGGGGGCCGGGTCGGCCGTCGGGCTGGCGTTGGTCCTGGGCGGGCTGGCCGCCTGCGGAGGAGATGACACCGCCGCGCCGGAACCGGCGCCGGCCACGACCACGACGGCTGCGGCGACGACCGTCACGGGCTCCGCAACGGTCGTCGACTGGACCACCGCGGGCCTCGACGTCGACATCGGGGACGGCTTCCGGGCCCGCCACTGCGAGGGCGACGCCCCGCTGCTGTGCATCGAACGGGCCGGGATCCCCGTCGGCGTGCTCGAGCTGCTCGACTTCCCCGCCGGCGAACCACCCCAGTCCCTGGAGGACCGGATCACCGACTTCTACCGCACCTTCACCGCCGACCGGACCCAGGGCTGCCCGCCCGGCTACCGCTTCGAGGGCGTGGCGCCCGAGGCGGCGGCGGTAGCGGGCGGCGAGGGGCTCCGCTACGGCTTCACCGGCACCTTCGCCGACGGCCGGCCGTCGGAGTACACCCTGGCCTGGATGACCCGGCGGGGGGACGTGGTGACCGTCCTGTCCGCCGCCGCCGACGAGCTCGACGGCTGCCTCCCGCCCGAAGGGGCGGGCCACTTCACCACCGCCACCCTCGAGGCGGCGGCGGCCGGTCTGGGGCGCCTGGTGGCCGGGAGCCGGCTGCCCGAACCGACGACCTTCTGAGGGCCGCTCAGGACGCCGTGGCGCTGGGGGCGGCCACGGGAACGGCCACCTCGGGAACGCCGGCGGCCCGGCGGCAGGCGACGAGGGCCTCGATCGACACCCGGTGCAGGCCGAAGCGGGTGGCCAGGAAGTCGAGCTCGGGACCGCGGGCGATCGAGCCGTCGTCGTTCAGGACCTCGCAGATCACGGCACAGGGGGCGAGGCCGGCCAGGCGGACGAGGTCCACCGCCGCCTCGGTGTGCCCCGGCCGGACGAGGACGCCGCCGGCCCGGGCCCGGAGGGGGAAGACGTGGCCGGGGCGGACGAAGTCGTCGGGCCGGGCCCAGGGGTCCAGGACCGCCCGGATGGTGGCCGCCCGATCGGCGGCGGAGATGCCGCTGCCCACGTTGCGGTGGTCGATGGAAACGGTGAAGGCGGTGTCGCAGCCGGCGGAGCGCACCATGGGGCCGATGCCGAGGCGGTCGAGGCGGGCGCCGTCGCAGGGCATGCACACCAGCCCCCGGCCGTGACGGAGCATGAAGGCGATGGCCTCGGGAGTGACCCACTGGGCGGCCATGGTGAGGTCGGCCTCGTCCTCGCGGTCGCACCCGTCGGAGACGAGCACCATCCCGCCCCGGCGGATCCGCAGGAGCGCCTCGTCGACATCGTGGATGCCCGACGCCCCCGGATGCTCGAGGCCGTTGATCCGGAAGGTGCTCATCGGCTCGCCCCCGGCAGGAGGACCACCATGCGGCATCCGGTGGGGACCCGGCGCTCGGCCCGGATGTCGCCCCCGTGCAGGTCGACGATCCACCGGGCGATGGCCAGGCCCAGGCCCGCCCCGCCGTGACTGGACGAGCGGGCCGAGTCGGCCCGGTAGAAACGCTCGAACACCCTGTTCGCCTCCTCTTCGGGGATACCAGGCCCTTCGTCACACACTTCGATCGCCACCCAGCTCTCGGGGAGACCCCGACCCGGGCCCCGGTCGGATCGGGCCGACACCTCGATTCTGCCCCCGGCCGGGGAGTGGCGCACTGCGTTCTCCAACAGGTTGGCCAGGACCTGGTGAACCCGTTCGGGGTCGCCGTCGGCGGCCAGGCCGGGCTCGGCCACCGCCACCGAGACTTCCACGTCGGGGGCGTGGAGTCTGGATTCGTCCACCGCGTCCTCCAGCACCCGGCGCACCTCGAAGGACCGGCGCTGGAGGGGGACGGCGCCCGACTCCAGGCGGGAGAGGTCGAGGAGCTGCGTCACGAGACGGCCGAGGCGCTCGACCTGGCGGAGCATGGTGCGGAGCTGCTCGGGTCCCGGGGGCTCGACGCCGTCGACCAGGTTCTCCAGCCCCGCCTGGAGGGCGGTGATGGGGGTGCGCAGCTCGTGGGACACGTTGGCCACCAGGTCGCGGCGCATCCGGTCAACCTCGGCCAGCTCGGCGGCCATGGCGTTGAAGGAGCGGGCCAGCTCACCCACCTCGTCCCTGGAGGAGGCCGTCACCCGCCGGCCGTAGTCGCCCCGGGCCATGGCCCGGGTGGCAGCCGCCATCTCCCGCAGCGGCGAGGTCATGCCCCGGGCCAGGAGCTGGACCATCAGCAGGGACAGGCCGCCGGCGGCCAAGCCGGAGAGGAAGGGCGAGACGTCGGCCCGGGTGCCGGCGATGACCACGATGACGGTGACGGCCACCCCGGCCACGATGACGACCCCCAGCTTGGCCTTGATGGAGGGGAGCCGGTCGAGCGGCCTCATTGGGCTTCACCGGCGGCGTAGCCGACACCGTGGACGGTGCGCACCACGTCGGGCCCGAGCTTGCGCCGGAGGGCCTGCACGTGGGAGTCGACCGTGCGGGCGCCGAAGCCGTCGCGGTAGCCCCACACCTGGGCCAGCAGCTTCTCCCGGGTGAAGACCGTCCCGGGGCGGCCGGCCAGGAGGGCGAGGATGTCGAACTCGGTGGGGGTGAGGTGGACGGGCTCGCCGTCGCGGCGCACCCGCCGGCCGGCCGGGTCGAGCTCGACCCCGCCGATGCGCAGCACGGGGACGGCCTCGGCGGCCGGGTCCGCCGGGCGGGACACTCGGCGCAGGATGGCGTGGACCCGGGCCACCAGCTCCCGGGGCGAGAACGGCTTGGTCAGATAGTCGTCGGCGCCGACGGCAAGACCGACGAGGAGATCGGTCTCGGAGTCCCGGGCGGTGAGCATCAGGACGGGCACGGGCCGGTCCCGCTGGATGCGCCGGCACACCTCCAGGCCGTCGAAGCCGGGCAGCATGAGGTCGAGGACGACCAGGTCGGGACGCAGCCGCTCGACGAGGGCGACGCCCGAGGGACCGTCGCCCGCCACCTCGACCGTGAAGCCCTCGCTGCGCAGGCGGGCGGCCACGGCGGCCGCGATGGGCTCCTCGTCCTCGATGACGGCCACCGTACGAGGGGTGGAAAGCGGGGCGGAGGACATCATTGTCACTCCCCGAGGATAGGGAACCGGCCGTGACCGAATCCCGGTGGGGTTGTGGAGATTTGCCGGAGATCGCCTTGTCCGATCGCCGGAGCGATGGCCGGACCCGTCTCAGGCCCGACGCTCGGCCTGGGCCAGCAGCTCCTCCACCCGGTCGTCGTCGACCTGGTCGAAGTTCTCGTACCACAGCCCCACGGCATGGAAGGTGGCCGGGGTGAGCCCGCAGACGACCTCGTCGGCCACATCGCGCATGGCGTTGCAGGTGTCGGCGTCGGCGACGGGCACGGCGACCACCAGATGCCCGGGCTCGAGCAGCCGGACGGCGGAGGCCGCCGCCCGCATGCTGGCCCCGGTGGCCAGGCCGTCGTCGACGAGGATCACGGTGGCGCCGCTCAGCTCGAGGGGCGGCCGCCCACCCCGGTAGGCGCGCTCCCGCTCGGCCAGCACCTCGGCCTCGGCGCGCGCCACCGCCTCGATCTGGGCGGAGGTGATGCCGAGGTGGTCCACCACCGGGCGGTTGATCACCCGGACGCCGCCGCTGGCGATGGCTCCCATGGCCAGCTCCTCCTGGCCGGGCACCCCGAGCTTGCGGACCAGGAAGACGTCGAGGGGAGCGTCGAGGCTCGCGGCCACCTCGTAGGCGACGGGCAGGCCGCCCCGGGGCAGGCCGAGCACGATGAGGCCCGGGCGCCCGGCCAGGTGCCGGAGCATGGCGGCGAGCACCTTCCCGGCCGCGCACCGGTCCGGGTAGCGGGCCCCTTCCGCCATGGCGGCGGCGAGATGGGCCCGGAGCCGGTTGGTCACGTCATTCGGCGTCGGACCTCCTCGGGGTGCTCGGGGAAGGACCGGGCGATGTCGGGGAAGGAGGGCTCGGAGCGGGTCGTGGTCACGGGCCCCTTCTTACCCCCGCTGGGGCTTTTCCACCAGCGCCATGGCTGCCCTCCGGGCCGTCCGGCAGGCGGACAGCCAGTGAGCTCAGCCGGGGATCAGCTCAGCCAGTTGCGCGGCCGGTGCGGCGCCCACTGCCCGCGCTCGGAGATGGGGCGCACCAACGGGCGGACCTTCGGACGCCTCCGCGCCGGGACGACGAGCATGGTCCCGCCGGCGGCCATCACGGCAATGGCGAAACCACAGGCCCACAGGGACTTGTGGAAGGTGGCGAGGGCCAGGGAGGCCCCGAGCAGGAGGAGTGTGATCCCCACCCAGCACGACGGGATGGAGAACCTCCGCTTCGGCGGCGCCGGGATGCCGCCCAGCAGTTGGCTCGCCAGCCACGGGTCGTCGACACCGGCGGCCAGCCGGGCCAGCACTTCCCGCTCGTACTCGGAGAGCACCACGTCCGAATAGATGCTCCCCGAGGGGAAACTGTCGTCGATCACCCTTCTTCCTCCCGGTCCGAATCCCCGTTTGCACCCTTTGTGCCGTTGCTACCGCTTCGCTACCCCACCAGCCCCGCCTTTGAACCCTGGGGTCGCGGCGGATGCCGGAAGCTGCGCTCACCCAATGATCCCAGGTCACCGGGGGCGACTGCTAATCACCCTGAGGGGTCGGCCACCTTTGTCCGGGTGGGGCGTAGTGTTCCTTTGGGTCGGGCTGGGACAAAAGAGGTGGTCGGGTGATGGGGCGGAAGGCGGGTGCACTCCTGTTGGGGTTCGCCTTGGTGGCCGGCGCCTGCGCCTCCGGGGGTGGCGAGGACGGCGGTCCGGCGGCCGACGGCCAGGTCAGCGGGGGCGAGTTCTCGGTCGCCCTCAAGGAGCCGGACGGGCTTCTCCCCGCCAACAGCACCACCGTGTACTCCGGTCAGGTCATCACGGCCCTGTTCGCCGGCTTGGTGGAGTACGACCCCGAGACGGCCGAGCCCCGCAACGCCATGGCCGAGTCCATCGAGTCGGCCGACCAGCAGCTGTGGACCATCAAGCTCAAGGCGGACTGGAAGTTCCACAACGGCGAGGCGGTCACGGCCGGGTCCTACGTCGACGCCTGGAACTTCGCCGCCTACGCGCCCAACGGCAACGAGAACTCGTTCTTCTTCGCCAACGTGGAGGGATACGACGCCCTCCAGGGCGATCCCGACGCCACGCCCCCCGTTCCCCCGGCGGCCCGGGAGATGTCGGGCCTGGCGGTGGTGGACGACACGACGTTCACGGTCCGCCTGAGCGAGCCGTTCACCCAGTTCCCCCTCACGCTCGGCTACCAGGCCTTCTACCCCATGCCCAGCGCCGCCTACGGGGACCTGAAGGCCTACGAGCAGGCGCCCATCGGGAACGGGCCGTTCATGATGGACGGGACCTGGCGCCACGACGAGGCTATCCGCGTCAAGCGCTTCCCGGGCTACGCGGGCAAGGCGGCCGGCGCCGACGCCGTCGAGTTCCGCATCTACACCGCCGACGACACCGGGTACCGGGAGCTGCAGGCCGGCGGCCTCGACATCGCCACCAGCATCCCCCTGGCCGAGCTCGACGCCGCCCGGGCCGAGTTCGGCCGGCGCCTGGTCGAGCGGCGCAGCGCCGCCTTCAACTACCTCGGCTTCAACATGACCGACCCTGTCTTCGCGGCGAAGAAGGAGCTGCGCCAGGCCATCTCGCTGGCCATCGACCGGGAATCGATCATCGACAAGATCTTCAACAAGACCCGGGAGCCGGCCCACTCCGTCATCGCCCCCCTCGTCCCCGGCTCCCGTCCCGACGCCTGCAAGACCTGCATGCTCGACGTGGCCCGGGCCAAGGCGCTGCTGGCCCAGGCGGGAGGTTTCTCCGGGCCGCTGCGGCTGTGGTTCGCCGCCGGCCAGGAGAACGAGGTGCCCATGGAGGCCATCGCCAACCAGCTGGGCGAGAACCTGGGCATCACCGAGGTCAAGTTCGAGCAGCTCCAGGTCGCCGAGCTCAAGGCCAAGATCAAGGCCCGGGAGGTGACCGGGCC
>JBOGFE010000081.1:0-2157 GCA_050741935.1 Acidimicrobiia bacterium
AGGCCGACGAGGCCGTGACCTACGAGAAGATGAAGGAGAAGGTCCACGAGGAGCTGAAGCGCAACTTCCGCCCCGAGTTCCTGAACCGCATCGACGAGGTCATCGTCTTCCACGAGCTGACCCAGGAAGAGGTCACGACCATCGTCGACCTCATGATCCGCCGGGTGCGTGAGCAGCTGGAGAGCCAGGGTCTGGCCCTCGAGCTCACCCCCGAGGCCAAGGTCGCCCTGGCCAAGAAGGGCTACGACCCCACCCTCGGTGCGCGGCCCCTGCGCCGGGCCATCCAGCGGCTGGTGGAGGACCCCCTCTCGGAGCGGATCCTGTGGAAGGAATTCCGCGCCGGCGAGACCGTGGTCGTGGACGCCGAGAACGACGAGGTGGTTTTTCGCTCGATAGAAGGTATCGAGCCTCCCCCCGTCGAACCGGTCACAAGCGGCTCAGAGGGATAAAAGCACCAAAACACCCGAATCACCTCGGGCCGACCGCAGCTCTCTTCCCGACTGGCGGAGCCGCCAGGGGAGCACCGGTGCTCCCCGACGCCCTCACCAAGCGCGCGCGAAAAAAAGAGAGAGGGAGGTCGGGCAAGGATGCTGCGCCGATCGATAGTGGCCCTGCTCATTTCCTCGCTCGTCCCCGTGGCGGTGGCCACGCAGGCGACGGGCGAGATCAACCCGGCTTTCGGCCGGTACATCGTGGTCCTCAATGCCCCCAACGCCTCCGGGTCCCTGACCGAAACGGCCAGCGGGCTGGGAGCGACCGTCAACGGGGTGTTCAGCTCGCTCAACGGCCTGCTGGTCACCCTTCCCCTACTGAACCTCAAAGCCCTCGAGCGCGACCCCCGGGTCGCCTACGTCGTCCCCGACCGCCCCGTCCGCCTGCTGGCCGAGCCGGCCCCCGCCGGAGTGAGCCGCATCGGAGCCGGGCGGGTCAACGCCGACGGGAACTTCTTCACCACGGCCGACCCCAAGGCGGCCGTCGCCATTGTCGACACCGGGATCTCCCCCCACCCCGAGCTCAACGTGGTGGGCGGCGTCAACTGTGCCGCCGACCCGTTGGGTGGCCTGCTCAGCAGCCTGCTGGGAGGCGGAGGCAAGAGTGAGCCCGACGAGGGCGGCGACTACACCGACAAGCACGGGCATGGTTCGCACGTGGCCGGCACCGTGGGGGCCAAGGCCGACGGCAACGGCGTCGTGGGGGTGTCCCCCGGGGCGCCGCTCTACGCCGTCAAGGTCTTCGGCACCCTCGGCACCGGTGCGCTCTCCGACGTGATCTGCGGCCTCGACTGGGTGGCGGCCAACGCCGCGGCCAAGAACATCAAGGTCGTCAACATGAGCCTCGGCGGCGAGGGCGTCGACGACAAGTCCTGCGGCGTCGAGAGCGAGGATCCCTTCCACGAGGCGGTCTGCCGGGTCGTGGCCCAGGGGGTGACGGTGGTGGTGGCCGCCGGCAACTCCAAGGTCGACCTGGTCGAGAGCGTGCCCGCCGCCTACGACGAGGTGCTCACGGTGACGGCCATGGCCGACTTCGACGGGCTGGCCGGCGGCACGGGACTGGCCACCGGCTGCTCCACCAAGGACGTCGACGACACCGCGGCCGACTTCTCCAACTTCACGCTTCCCGACGCTCCCGATGCCGCCCACGTGGTGGCCGCGCCCGGGGTGTGCGTGAACTCGACCTGGAACGACGGCGGCTACGAGGTCATCTCCGGCACGTCGATGGCCTCGCCCCACGTTGCCGGCCTGGTGGCCCGCTGCATCGACGCCGGCCCGTGTGCGGGTCTGGGCCCGGCGGAGATCATCCAGAAGATCCGGGCCGACGCCGCCGCCCGGCCGGAGGGGACCGGGTTCTTCGGGGACACGACGATGCCCTTGGAAGGTCGCTACTACGGCGACCTGGTGGACGCCTCCGCCTACTGATTGCCAACCACCCCCTCTAGTTTGGGGGTATGAACCCGGCCGCCCCGTATGTGTTCGTGCGGGGCGGCCGCTGGTTTCTCCTCCTCGCCGGATCGTTCCTGGTCCTGGCCGGTTGCCGCGTCGATGCGCTCGTCACCCTGGCGGTGGAAGGGCGCGGCGGCGAGGTGTCGGTGCGCTTCGAGGCCGATGCGGCGGCGGTCTCGATCCTGGGGGGGCCCGGCGTCATCGCCGGGGGCGCCCA
>JBOGFE010000082.1:0-8751 GCA_050741935.1 Acidimicrobiia bacterium
GATATCGGACCCGTATCGCTGGGGAGAAGGGTCTTGGCCACTCTCCGTAGAAATGAGACTAGTCATGCCGTTCTGGCCGACTAGTCCCGCCGGGTCGGGTGCTGTGGCGCCCAAGGACCTACCCCGCTACTTCCGCGGCGGCGACGTCCAGTGGGCCGTCATGACTGGGGAATGACGACCAACTACGGAGGTGACCGGGTGGCATCTGCCACGCAGCACTCGCGACGACTCGACCGGGCGTACCCGCCCGCGACGGTCGACGCACCGCCGGAACCGGGGCCGGGGCGCGCCACCCGCGGCTCCAACTTCCTGCGCCGCGTCCTGGTCCTGCTCGACGCCACCGCGGTGGCCGCAGCCTGGACCGTGGCCCTGCTGGTGCCGGACGGCCTCGACTTCCCGGGCATCTCCAAGCTGCCCAACCTCATCGGGGCGGTCATGCTGGCCACCGTCGCCGCCGTCGCCCTCGTCGCCTCCCAGCGTCTCTACCTGGCCCGGGTGTGCAGCGTGCGGGCGGTCGAGACGGTGCGCCTCGGCCGTACCGCCGTCCTCCTCGCCCTCCTCCTCCAGGCCGGCGAGCGCAAGCTCGGCGTGCGGATCTCGCTCACCGAGTCCATCGCCGGCGCCAGCCTCTCCTTCGCCCTGCTGGGCTCCTTCCGCGACGGGTACCGGGCCTGGCTCAAGGCCCACCGCCGCCAGGGCCGGCACTCCCGCCCCATCGTGGTGGTGGGGGCCAACGAGGAGGGCTACGACCTCTACCGCCTGATCGGCGACCACCCCGAGCTCGGCTACCAGGTGTGCGGCGTGGTCGGGAACCCCTCCGAGGTCACCGAGCGGGGCTACGACGTCCCCTGGCTGGGTGACATCGCCCACGTGACCGAAGCAGTGGCCGCCGCCGGCGCCAACGGCGTGCTGGTGGCCGCCTCCGCCCTGCCCTCCACCCAGCTGAACCGGGTGGTGCGCGACCTGCTCATCGCCGGTGTGCACGTCCACCTCTCCTCGGGCATCCGGGGCATCGACTACCGCCGGGTCCGCTCCCACCCGCTGGCCCACGAGCCGCTGTTCTACCTCGAGCCCGTCTCCCTGGCCCGCTGGCAGATGGCCACCAAGCGGGTGCTCGACCTGATCCTGGCCGGCATCGGCATGCTCCTGGCCGCCCCCGTGCTGGCCGCCTGCGCCCTGGCCATCAAGGCCAGCGACAAGGGCCCGGTCTTCTTCCGCCAGCAGCGGGTGGGCCGCGACGGGCGCACCTTCACCATCTACAAGCTGCGCACGATGGTGGTGGACGCCGAGGCCCGCCTGGAAGAGCTGGCCAGCCAGAACCAGCGTGAAGGGGTCCTGTTCAAGCTGGCCAACGACCCCCGGGTGACCCGGGTCGGGCGCCTGCTCCGGGCCACCAGCCTCGACGAGCTGCCCCAGCTCATCAACGTGGTCCGGGGCGACATGAGCCTGGTCGGCCCCCGGCCCGCCCTGCCGGTCGAGGTCGCCCAGTTCGACGAGGAGCTCCTCGCCCGCCAGCGGGTCCGCCCCGGGATCACCGGCCTGTGGCAGGTGGAGGCCCGGGACTCGGCCAGCTTCTCCGCCTACCAGCGCCTCGACCTCTTCTACGTGGAGAACTGGTCGGTCTCTCTCGACCTGGCCATCCTCCTCTCCACCGTCCAGACCGTCGCCTCCCGGACCCTGCGGGCCGTCCGCCGGCGCTCGGCCCCCGCCGCCGACAGCGCCACGGTCTCCTGGCTGCTCGACTGATTTGCTTCGACCCACGACCTGCCGCCCGGCCCTCGAACGGCCGGGCGGCGGCGCGTCGGGATCCCCCCGACCGGGCATGCTTCGCCCCCCTCTGAACCGGTATCGCCCTCTCCGTTTTTTTCCGCCCGTGCCGTACCCTGAACACACCCCCTAAACCCTTGCCGGAGGAAGACCGTGTCTGATCACCTGATCGCCCCTCATGGCGGCGCGCTCGTCGACCTGGTTGTCGACGACGAGCGGGCCGCCGAGCTCAAGGCCGCTTCGGCCGACTGGCCCTCGTGGGACCTCAGCCCCCGCCAGGTCTGCGACCTCGAGCTGCTCATGAACGGCGGGTTCTCCCCGCTGCGCACGTTCCTCAACCAGGCCGACTACGAGTCGGTGCGTGACCAGATGCGTCTGGCCGACGGGTCGCTGTGGCCCATGCCCATCACCCTCGACGTGTCCGAGGAGATGGCCGCCCAGCTCTCCCCCGGCGTGAGCCTGGCCCTGCGGGACGCCGAGGGCGTCATGCTGGCCGTCCTCCACGTCGAGGAGGTGTACCAGCCCGACCGCCGGCTCGAGGCCGAGGCCGTCTTCGGCACCGCCAACCCCGAGCACCCCGGTGTGGACTACCTGCTCAACCGGGCGAACCCCCACTACGTGTCGGGGCGCCTCGAGGGGCTGCAGCTCCCCCTGCACTACGACTTCCGCCTGCTCCGCCACACCCCGGCCGAGCTGCGCCACGAGTTCCACCGCATGGGCTGGACCCGGGTCGTCGCCTTCCAGACCCGCAACCCCATGCACCGGGCCCACCAGGAGCTCACGCTGCGGGCGGCCAAGGACGTGGAGGCCAACCTCCTCATCCACCCCGTGGTCGGCCTGACCAAGCCGGGGGACGTGGACCACTACACCCGCACCCGGGGCTACCAGGCCCTGCTGCCCACCTACCCCCTGCACACGGCCGCGCTGTCCCTGCTCAACCTGGCCATGCGCATGGGCGGCCCCCGCGAGGCGGTGTGGCACGCCATCATCCGCAAGAACCACGGCTGCACCCACTTCATCGTGGGCCGCGACCACGCCGGGCCCAAGGACCGGGCCGGCAACTCCTTCTACGGGCCCTACGACTCCCAGGACCTCCTGCGCAAGTACGAGACCGAGCTGGGCGTGACCATGGTCCCGTTCCAGATGATGGTCTACGTCGAGCACCTCGACACCTACATGCCCGAGGACCAGGTCCCCGAGGGCTCCCGGGTGCTGAACATCTCCGGCACGGAGCTGCGCCAGCGCCTCAACGAGGGTCGTGACCTGCCCGAGTGGTTCACCTTCCCGGGCATCGTCAAGGAGCTGCGCCGGTCGTACCCGCCCCGGGACAAGCAGGGCTTCACGGTGTTCTTCACCGGCCTGTCCGGCTCGGGCAAGTCGACCATCGCCAACGCCCTCCTGGTCAAGCTGCTGGAGATGGGCGGCCGGCCGGTCACCCTGCTCGACGGGGACGTGGTGCGCAAGCACCTCTCCTCCGAGCTGGGCTTCTCCAAGGAGCACCGCGACATCAACATCCGCCGGATCGGCTTCGTGGCCTCGGAGATCACCAAGAACGGCGGGATCGCCGTCTGTGCTCCCATCGCTCCCTACGACCGGACCCGCAAGGACGTCCGGGCCATGGTGGAGGAGGGCGGCGGCTTCATCCTCGTTCACGTGGCCACTCCCCTCGAGGAGTGCGAGCGGCGTGACCGCAAGGGCTTCTACGCCAAGGCCCGGGCCGGCATCATCAAGGAGTTCACCGGGATCTCCGACCCCTACGAGGAGCCGGAGGACGCCAACATCGTCATCGACACCACGGGGTTCACCCCCGAGGAGGCGGCCCAGGAGATCATCCTGCACCTCGAGCGCGAGGGCTACATCGGCCCCGCCATCGACCAGTAGCCGTCGGACTTCCAGGTCCTGGGAAAAGCCCCCGCTCCGGCGGGGGCTTTCCCGCGCCGGGCCTCGGTCGCACTGAGGCACCGGTTCGCCGTGACCGGGAGGACGCGGTGAAGGGGTGACGGGGTCGAGGCGGGGCGGCTGACTTCGGCAGGCCCGCCGGTTCTGTGCTCTGAAAGCCACCGTGGTGGTGGCTTCGGGTGCACAGGTCCTTCGGGTGGGCATTCTGTGCTTCCGCAGGGACCGTGGAGGGCCTTCCGGAAGCACAGTTGGACCAGAGGGGCCCGCCGCCGGGGCCGAACCCCCCGTTTCGGCGTTCGTCCGTCGGGCCTGGCGCCGGCACGCCGCAAAGCGAGCGCCGCCATTTGTGGCGTTCCTCACCAACGACCCGTGCGTTGGCCAGGAACGCCACGGGCCGGCGTTCACCCCGGGCGGCGTTCGTCACCAACGACCGGTTGTTGGCCAGGAACGCCACCAGGCCTTTTGGCCGCCGGACGGCTGAAGTGAGGCGGAACCACGGCCACCTCGCCGCCCCTTGAGTGCGGCTTTGACCTCGGCACCGCATAACGAAAGAGCCCGGCCTTTCGGCCGGGTCCTTTCAATTCTTGCAGTACCGGTCCTAGTACCGGTACTTGGTCCTTTTACCGGCGGCCGGCGGCGTTGGAGAGGACGGCGCCGAGCACCTCGCCGCCGATCTGCTCGAACTGCTCGCGGACGAGGACGATCTCCTCGCGGCCGGTGTGCTTGGCGTCGGCCACCACCAGGATCCCGTCGACCAGGGGGGCGAGGGCCAGGCAGTCGGAGGCGTCCAGGGCGGCGGGGGCCTCGATGATCACGAAGTCGGCCACCTTGCGGCGCTCGGCCAGCAGCTCACGCATGAGGTCGCTCTGGAGCAGCTCGGCGGGCTGGGCCGGGGTCGGGCCGGAGCCGAAGACCCACAGGCGCTCGAGGCCCGGGGGCTCCTGCACGGCCTCCCACGGCGGCATCTCGCCGGCGAGGACGTTGGACAGGCCCCGCTCGTTGTCGAGCCCGAAGTACTGGTGGACGGAGGACTTGCGCAGGTCGGCGGAGAGGAGCACGACCCGCTTGCCCACCTGGGAGAGCGACACGGCCAGGTTGGCGGCGATGGCCGTCCGGCCGTCCTCGCCGCTGGGGCTGGCCACCATGATGGTCTTCATGCCCCGGCGCTCGGCCATGACCAGCATCCGGGTCCGCAGCGCCCGGTAGGCCTCGGAGGCGGGGCTGTGGGGGTGCTGCATGGTGACCAGCGTGGGAGCCGACCGGCCGCTGCGCCGGGTCCGGGGCACGGTGGCCAGCACCGGCGCCCGCAGCTGCTCCTCGAGGTCCACACGACCCCGCAGGCGACCGTCCACCCGGTCCCGGCCGAACGCCACCAGCAGGCCGAGGAAGAAGCCGAAGAAGGCTCCCATCAGGGCGTTCGTCTTGGGCTTGGGGCTGGCGGCGGCGCCGGGCCGGTTGGCCGGGCTGACCACGAAGCCGGGGTTGGTCACGTCGAGCGTGTTGTAGGCGGCGAGCTTGTCGCGGTAGGGAGCGGCCTGGTCCTCGAGGCCCCGGAGCACGGCGTCGGCCTCGGCCTCCTGCGGGCTGGCGGGGGGCACGGCGGCCAGCCGGCGCTGGGCCTCGACGATGGCGTTGTTGATGGGGGTGAGGGCGGCCTCGACGTTGCCCCGGCCGGCGTCACGGCGGGCGGTGGCCTGGGCCCGGCGGAAGTCGATGTAGGCCTCGGCGAAGGCTTTGGAGCACTCCTGGGCCCCCAGGCGGGTCCCCTGGGCGCAGTCGATGGAGAGGACCTGGGTGCTACCGACGGCCGACACGGTGACCTTCTTGGTCAGCTGGGCGAGCGACTTGTCGCTCTTCAGCTTCTCCTTGGCCAGCGCGGCGACGCTGTCGGAGCGGGCCAGCTCCCGCTCGGTGCCCATGTTGAGCTCGCGATCGAGGTTCAGCCCACCGAAGGGGTCGAACACGATCGGCTTGACCTCCACCTCGGAATGCGAGACGTAGGTCGGGTTGGCCAGGATCACCGAGTAGAACAGGGCGAGCACCAGGCCGGCGAGCGTCATGGCTGCGATCAGCACTTTCCGCCGCTGGATGACCGAGATGTAGTCGCCCATCTCGACGGAAGCTTCGGTGTACATCTTCGTGCTCACGGGGGGACCCTTTTCTGTTGCTCGGGACGGGGGGAAAGGGCTGATGGCGCGACGGGCACCCGCGCCAGTTTGTCTGGCTGTAAGTTACCACGCACCGTGCCGATGTTCCTCTGTGCTCTTTTCGGTCAAAAGGGACATCTGGGACACCCAAAACGGATATCCCGGGAAAGTGCCGCGATCCTGACCCGCGGACTAGCCCAGAAGTACTAGTACCGGAGGGGAAAGATCCTCGTTTTTCGGCTTTCGGACTGGTACCCTCAACGGGTCCCCAAAGGGTCTCACTGCCTGTCACGTCCCGCTGCCCCTGACCTGGGCCGGGGCGACCGATCTGGGAGAATCAGCCCATGTCCTCGCCCGCGCCTCCTTCCGATCCCCGTCCTCCGGGAAAGGGCAGCCTGTCGGCTTTCATCTCCGGCCGCACCGGTATCTCCCTGGCCGTCATGGTGGCCGGCGCGCTGGTGGCGGCCACCGCCTACGCCCTCGTCCTCGGGGGCGACGGCGAGCCTGCGGTCCGGGTCCCCGACCCCCGCCGGGACATCGTGGTGGGTGCTCTCTTCGGGGCTCACACCAAGGTGGAGGAGAAGGAGGCCGACAACATCAAGGCGGCCACCTCGGCGCTGGAGACCCATCTCGGCCGCACGCTCGACATCAACCACAACTTCTATCCCTGGGACAAGGTGTTCCCCACCGACGTCGAGCGCTGGGACCTGGAGAACGGTCGCATCCCGATGATCTCCTGGAACGGCAAGGACGTCTTCGCCTCGGAGATCGCCGCCGGGGCGTACGACCCCATGATCCAGGAGCGGGCGGCCAAGGTGAAGGAGCTGGGCAAGCCGATCATGATCCGGTGGTTCTGGGAGATGGACGGGAACAAGAAGGCGGAGTTCGCCCAGTCCCCGGCGGCCTACATCGCCGCCTGGCAGCACATCCACGACAACTTCGACGCCCAGGGGGCGACCAACGTGGCCTGGGTGTGGTGTCCCAACGCCTCGGCCTTCACCGATGGCGAGGCCCAGGCCTTCTACCCGGGCGACGACTACGTCGACTGGGTGTGCGCCGACGGCTACAACTGGGCCCCGGGTCGGCCCAACGACACCTGGGAGACCTTCGCCGACATCTTCGGCGGGTTCTACGAGTGGGCGGCGCAGCAGTCCAAGCCGATCATGATCGGCGAGTTCGGCGTCCAGGAGCGCAACCCCGGCGACAAGGCAGCCTGGGTGGCCGAGACGGCCAACCTGATCAAGACCCGGTTCCCGCGCATCAAGGCGGTCGTGTACTTCAACGCCAACCAGGACTACGACTGGCGGATGAACACGTCGCCGGAGGCCTACCAGGCCTTCAAGGACCTGGCCAACGACCCGTTCTTCGACCTCGGCATCAACCGCCGATTGCCCCGGTAGCGGCCGGCCGCGAACGCTCCGGAGGCGATTGTTCGCCCGGGAATCGTTGTGCGAGAATGAGGGTTCGGCCGTCGACCGCTCTGACGGAAGAGTGACATGCCCCTTTCCGAAGACGAGCAGCGCATCCTCCAGGAGATCGAGGCGCAGTTCTACGCGACCGATCCCCAGCTGGCGCAGCAGGTGTCGGAGACGACCCTCTACCGCCATTCGGCCCGCGCCATCCGGTGGGCCGTCCTCGGGTTCGTGGCCGGGTTCGTGGTCCTGGTGGCGTCCTTCGCCTCGTCGCTCGTCCTCGGCTTCGCCGGGTTCCTGGCCATGCTGGCCTGCGCTTTCATCATCGAGCGCAACGTCCGCAAGCTGGGCCGGGCCGGCCTCGAGTCACTCACGTCCCAGATGAGGAGCTCCCGGCTCAAGGGGATGCTGGGCGACGCCGGCGACAACGTCCGCCGCCGCTTCAAGCGCGGCGACGACGCCGGCTGAGTCCCGCTCCGCCTACGCCCGGCCGAGCAGCGTGACGGGGTTGACCCGGCGCCGCCAGCGGCGGATCCACGTGTCGCCGGAGTCGATCGTGTTGCCCAAGTCGTCGACCGCCTGCCAGGCGTCGTCGGCGTCGTGCTCGGAGGGGTCGGCGCCCGAGTAGGACACCTTGGTGAACACGCCGGCCAGGGTGGCCATGGGGGTGCCCACCCCGGGCCGGTCGGCCTCGGCCCGCCCGGCGAACTCGAGCGGGGTGGCGGACACCGCCGGGCTGGCGCCGACCTCCCGGAGCCGGTCGAGGGCCTCGAACCAGGCGCCGGCCACCCGGGCGGCGGGGTTCGGTGAGCGCCGGCGCCGCGCCCGCCGCCGCCGCTTGAGCAGGGGGGGCACGGCCAGGATGAGGGCGGTCAGGGGCACGGCGAGGATGAGGGCGAGCAGCAGCGGGGAGCGGCCGGAATCGAAGCCGGCATCGGTCTCGTCGAAACCGTCGTTCGCGTCCCGGGGGAGGGTCGCCGGGGTGTCGTTGCCCTCGGCGCCGCCGGCGGTGGTCGTGGTGGTGGCGGCGGCCACCGGGTTGGCCTCGGGGTTGAACGTCCCCGTGTAGTTGGTGGGGTTGGGCTCGAAGCGGCCCGGGGTGGGCTCGAACGCCACCCAGCCCTGGCCGGCGAAGTACACCTCGGGCCAGGCGTGGGCCTCCTTCGTGGAGACGTGGAAGACGTCCAGGTTGGGGTCGTAGGTGCCCGGGGTGAAGCCCACCGCCACCCGGGCGGGCAGCCCGATGGATCGGGCCATGGCGGCGAAGGCGCCCGAGAACTGCTCGCAGTACCCGATCTTGGAGCGGAACAGGAAGTAGCGCAGGTGGTCGTTGGAGTGCCCGGCGGGAGCCGCCTCGTCGTACTCGTAGTTGGAGCGCAGGTGGTTCTGGAGGGCGAGGGCGGCCTCGTAGGGGCCCGACGCCTTGGCCGTGACCTCCTGGGCCAGACCCCGCACGTCGTCGGGGAAGTCCTCCGGCAGCTCCAGGAAGGGAGCCAGGTCGGAGTCGCTCGAGGGGCGGGCCTGGG
>JBOGFE010000083.1:0-3248 GCA_050741935.1 Acidimicrobiia bacterium
ATGTAGCCCGGCAGCCGCCCGGCCAAGAAGGTGCGCAGCGTGGCCGCGTCGCAACTCGAGCCGGTGACGTATCCCACAAGCCGACGGACGCCATCGTCGCCACGGACGATGACGACGGCCTTCCCGACATCGGGGTGCGCCTCCAGCGCCGCTTCGACCTCGCCCGGTTCGATCCGGAACCCGCGGACCTTGACCTGGTCGTCGACCCGGCCGAGGAACTCGATCTCACCGTCGGCCGTCCAGCGGGCCCGGTCGCCGGTGCGGTAGAGGCGGGCGCCCGGAGGACCGTAGGGATCGGCCACGAACCGGGCGGCGGTCAGCCCCGGCTGGCCGTGGTAACCCCGGGCCACACACGCCCCGCCGACGTACACCTCACCCGGAGCGCCCGGGGGACAGAGCCTCAAGGCGCGGTCGAGGACGTAGGCGGTGGTCTCGGCGAAGGGCCGTCCGATGAGGACGGGGCCGGCGAGATCGGCCGGGCATTCCCAGGCCGTGTCGTAGACCGTGACCTCGGTGGGCCCGTAGGCAGCGAACATTCGCCGGCCGGGGGCGAAGCGGGTCACCACCTCCGGCGGGACCACCTCCCCGCCGGTGACCAGGGTCACGCCGGCGGGAAGGTCGAGGTCGGCCGGCAGGGCGGCCAGGACCGACGGCGGCAGGTCCAGGTCGGTGACGCCCTGAGCGACGATGTAGTCCACGAGCTCTTGCCCGGGAAGGCGCCGGCCGGCCGGTACGACCACCAGGCATCCCCCGTGCCCGAAGGCTCGGACCAGCTCCCAGACCGACACGTCGAAGCTCGCCGACGCGTACTGCAGCCCTCGGGTCTGCGCCGTGACCCCCATCGCCCTCTGGGTGGCGATCAGGTTCACCATTGCGGCGTGGGGGACGACCACGCCCTTGGGCCGCCCTGTCGTGCCCGAGGTGTAGATGACGTAGGCAGGGTGGCCGGGGAGCAGTGGCACCCGCCGCTCGAAGTCGGTGAGGTCGCCGGCCGGGAGTGCGGCCAGCCGGGCCGCGGTAGCCCCATCATCGAGGATGACCGTGTGGAGGACGGGGAGGCCTTCGGCGGCGGCAGCAAGAACGGTGCTGGTGACCACGGCAATCGGAGCGGCGTCGTCCACCATCACGGCGAGACGGTCCGCGGGGTAGTCCGGGTCGAGGGGGAGATAGGCCGCTCCCGACTTCATGACCGCCACCAGGGCGGCGATGAGATCGATCGAGCGGGGTAGGGCGATGGCCACCACCGCTTCGGGCCCGGCACCGGCGGCGACGAGAAGCCGGGCGAGACGGTTGGCCCGTTCGTTGAGTTCCCGGTAGGTGACCTGCTCGTCGTCGAGGACGACGGCCAGGGCATCGGGGGTGGCGGCGGCGCGCGCTTCGAACACCGCCGGGAAGGTCACCTTCGGAGTGATCGGGCCGGTGGCGTTCCAGTCGACCAGGGCCCGGCGCCGCTCCTCGGCGTTCAGCGGGTCGATGGCGGTCAGCGGGGCGTCGGGGTCCTCCACCACCGCGGTGAGGAGGCGGAGCACCCGGTCGAGGATGCTCCGGGCCGCCGACTCGGACCGGTGGTCGGCCCGGTACTTGAGCTCGAAGGCGAGGGCCGGCCCCGGGGACACGGTCAGGTGCAGCGGGTAGTGGGTGACGTCCCGGCCGGCGACCTCGTCCAGAGTGAGCTCACCGGCCTCCCCGGTCCCGGAACCTCGTGTGACAGGGTCGTCGTCGGTGTCGAGGTCGGGGAAGTTGTTCAAGGCGATCAGCGTGTCGAAGAGCTCGTCGACACCGGCCGCCGCCCGGACGATGCTCGACAGCCGGAGATGGTGGTGGTCGAGGAGCCGGGCCTGGTCGGCCTGGACCCGAACGGCGGTGTCGAGCAGCGACTCGGCCGGACGGATCCGGGCCCGCACCGGCACGGTGTTCATGAACAGGCCCACCATCGACTCGATCCCGTCGAGCTCGGCGGGCCGGCCGGCCACGGTGGCGCCGAACACCACGTCGTCCCGGCCGGTCTCGATCTCCAGCACGGCGGCCCAGGCGGCCTGGATCAACGAGTTCACGGTGAGGTGGCGGCGGCGGGCGGCTTCGCCGAGGGCGGCGGTGGTGGCCTCGGGCAGCTCGACTTCGACCGCTCGGGGGACGGCGACAGACGCCAGTCCGGGAGCCACCAGCGTGGGTCCCTCCAGCCCGGCCAGCGCCTCCCGCCAGGCGGCCACCCCGGCGTCGGGATCGCGCCCGGCGAGCCAGGCGAGGTAGTCCCGGTAGGGCCGGGCGGGCTCGAGCCCGGAGGTGTCGCCACCGGCGTCGTAGGTGAGAGCGAGCTCCTCGTAGAAGACGGGCAGTGACCACCCGTCCAAGAGGATGTGATGGGTGGTGATGACGAGCCGGGCCCGGCCGCCGCCGAGCTCGGCCAGGGTCAGGCGGATGAGCGGCGGGCGGCCGAGGTCGAAGCCGGCGGCCAGGTCTTCCTCGGCCAGCCGGCCCACCGCCTCCGCCTGGTCCGATTCCGTCAGCCCGGCGAGGTCGACATGGCGCCACGGCACCGGCGCCTCCCGCGGCACGACGGACACCACCGTCCCCGACGCCGGCTGGTCGAATCCGGCCCGCAGGTTGGGGTGGCGGTCGAGCAGCGCTTCCACCGAGCGGCGCAGGACGGCGCCGTCGACGCGCTGGTCCTGGTCCCCGAGGTCGAAGATCGTCTGCGGCAGGTAGGGGTCGTGGCCTTCCTCCAGCTGCGAGTGGAAGAAGAACCCTTCCTGCAGCGGTGTGACCGGCACGACGTCGGCCAGCCGGCCGACCCGGCCTTCGAGTTCGTCGAGGTCGATCTGGGTGAGGTCGACGAGCGGGAAGTCCGACGGGCTCGCCCCGCCGGCGCCCGGCGTCGCGCCGTGGGCGGCCAGCGCCCGCAACGCGTCGACGTACAGCCCGGCCAAGGCTTCGACTTCCGCCCGGTCGAGCACCGCGGCGGGGAACGTCCAGCTGATCTCGAGTTCCGGGCCGTCGGGGCCGTCGATGGCTTCGGCGTTGACGTCGAGGACGTGTGCCGCGGGCATGGCGTCGGTACCCGCCGTGATGTCGGCGTCGTCCCCGGCGGCTTCCCAGGCGGAGGGCTCGACGCCGTCGTCCCCGGCGCTGCGTCCGGCGTAGTTGAAAGAGATCTGCGGGCCGGTCTGGTGGGGTGCCGGCGCCAGGCGGGCCGCGCCGGCGGGGTCGAGCCACCGGAGCAGCCCGTAGTGCAGCCCGCTGGCCGGGAC
>JBOGFE010000084.1:0-6569 GCA_050741935.1 Acidimicrobiia bacterium
GGCGTGATCCTGATGGTGGTCGGTGCGATCGGGCTGCTGTTCTCCATGCTGTTCTGGAGCAGCTGGGCACCGGGCCGGAGAGAGGAGCGCGTCGTGACCCGCGAGCGGGAAGTGGTCTAACGGACCCCGAGATCTATCGGCCGCGAGAAGCAGGAGGACACTGAGAAGACCGTCCACCCCTAGGAGACGACTGCATCACGGGACATAGAGGACACCAACGGCAATCGTGAGGTAAGGGAAGGGAAGCCGGGGCACCCAGGGGGCCGCCCCGGCTTTCCGCGTCGTCACGCCGAGGATGATCGGGCGGCGGCGTAGTCGGCGGCGTCGAGCCAGCTCATGCGGCCGTAGCCGCCGACGTAGCGCACCGAGCGCACCTCGAGCCGCCAGAAACCGAAGTCGGTGAAGTCGACGTAGCCCGCCGAGGCGGGGTTGGCGTCCAGGAACCGCCGGCGCACCTCCGCCCGCTCGTCGTCGCCCACCGGCAGCAGCTCGCCGACCAGCGTGGCCCGCCCGGCGGCCAACGGATCGGTCCCGGGCTCGACCGGTTCCGCCACCAGGAGGCTGGCCCGGGGGTCGGCCGCCAGGTTCTGGGTGTGGGGCGCGAGGGTGGACATGCACACCAGCGGCCGGCCCGACCCGTCCAGGGCGTAGATGGCCACCGACCCGAAGGGATAGCCGGGCGGGTCGAGGGCCACGGTGGAGAGGACCCCCCGGTTGGTGCCCGCCACCAGGGCCCGGGCCAGCTCGGCGTGGGACTCTTCGCTCATCCCGGCGATGCTAAGCCACAATTCTGGGCGCCCTTTCGAGGAACAAAGGAGCCCCCATGCACCGAGCTGCCGTTCTCACCGGGATCGGGAACACCTTGGAGATCCGGGACGACGTGGAGGTCGAGGCCCCCCGGGCGGGCGAGGTGAAGCTGCGGGTGGCGGCGTCGGGGGTGTGCCACTCCGACCTGTCCATCCAGAACGGCACCCTCATGTCCCCCCTGCCCTGTGTGCTCGGCCATGAGGGGGCGGGCGAGATCGTCGAGGTGGGCGAGGGAGTCGACGGCCTCGCCGTGGGCGACCACGTGGTCGTGTCCTGGGTTCCCCAGTGCGGCGAGTGCTTCTACTGCCGGAAGGGCCAGCGCCACCTGTGCGAGAAGGGGGCGATCGGCGCCATCACCGGGGGGATGCTCGACGGGACCACCCGGCTCAGCTCCGGGGGCGGGCCCCTGTTCCAGATGGCGGGGGCGGGCACCTTCTCCGAATTCATCGTCATCCCGGCCATCGCCGCGGTGAAGATCGACCCCGACGTCGACCTGCGGGTGGCCGCCCTCATCGGCTGTGGGGTGCTCACCGGCGTGGGCGCCGCCCTCAACACCGCCCGGATCGCCGAAGGCGACACGGTGGCCGTGGTCGGGTGCGGGGGCGTCGGCCTCAACGTCATCCAGGGGGCCCGGGTGGCCGGCGCCGCCGAGGTCATCGCCGTGGACACCGCGCCGGCGAAGTTGGACATGGCCAAGACCTTCGGCGCCACCGGCAGCGTGGATGCATCCACGGGCAGCGCCGTCAGCGGGTTGATGGAGGCCACCTCCCAGCGGGGGGCCGACGTGGTCTTCGAGGTGGTTGGCTCGGGCCCCACCATCGAGCAGGCCGTGACCATGACCCGCCGGGGCGGTCAGACCGTCCTGGTCGGGGTGCCCCGCATGGACGTGATGCTGACCGTGCCCGCATTCATCGGGATGGTGGTGGCGGAAAAGACCATCTCCGGGTGCTGGTATGGCTCGTCAGACGTGTCACGAGATGTACCCCGGATCGTCAATCTGTGGCGTGAGGGGCGTCTGCGGCTGGAGGAACTCATCTCTCAAGAGATCACTCTTGAGGGTATTGAGGACGCTTTTCAGGCCATGGGAAGCGGTGAGGTCGCCCGCTCCGTCATCGTCTACTGACACTCCCCGCAGGCGTCAGCAGGCCTTTCTGACCACGAAGCGTCAGAACTTCTGCTTGCAGTGACACTGTTGTTGAACTAGTTTTTTGAATTGGTCGATTTCTTCCATTACGTCACTGCTCTTACTGTTAATTATTGTTCTCGGTTGTTAACCGAAGTAGCCCAAACGAAAGGACAATCGACCTATGAGGGCCAAAGTTGCAGTTGTGGTTCTTGTTGCATTTGGGCTTCTTGGGGCGTTCGTGATCACGGCTGATGCCGCTGACCGCGCCCAAGTGGCTAGCGACGACATCGTGCTCACGGACACCGGGAACACCATCAGCAGCCCGGTCGTCCCGATGGACCGGGGTGACGACGACTCCGACTCGGCAGATGACGAGGGGGAGTGCATCGCGGAAGACGAGGTTCTCGTCGGCCCGGTGTGCGTTGACGCTGACATCATCACGGTTGAGCTGGAGGATATCCTGACGACGTAAGAAACAGCGCCCCCGCCCGTGGCATCGGGAACACCCGCCCCGGTGACCACACGAGGGCTGTCTGAGGGAGGCACCTGCTGAGCCGCTCACAGCGACCCTATAGGCGAGGGAGCATGACACCCGTCCGAACCCCCGGGCCCTTCCGGTCCGGGGGTTCGCGCGCTCCGGGTCAGGGGGTTGCGCCCCGGACCCGGCTGCTCCTGTTCATGATGCTGGGGTTCCTGCTGGCCCCGTCGGTCCCCGCCGGCGCCGGCACCGACGGTGTGACCACGCCACTCCCACCCGCCTCCCGGCGGGCCGGCAAGTCGTTCAGCTTCCGGCCCTGGATCAGCGGAGACGGCCGGTTCGTGGCCTTCGACTCCGACTCCCCGGCCCTGGTGGCGGGCGACACCAACGGGGCGCGCGACGTCTTCGTGCACGACCGGGCCACCGGCTCGACCGACCGGATCAGCCTGGCCACTGACGGCGGCGAGGCCGACGGCCAGAGCCAGCGCCCCACCCTGTCCGATGACGGCCGCTTCATCGCCTTCTGGTCCGACGCCACCAACCTGGTGCCGAACGACGACAACGACGCGGGGGACGTCTTCGTCTACGACCGCATCGACGAGATCGTCCTCCGGGTCAGCGTGGGCCCGGGCGGCGTCCAGGCCAACGGCGAGAGCGTGCGCCCGGTGATCAGCGGTGACGGGTTCTTCGTGGCCTACGAGTCGGCCGCCCGCAACCTCATCGGGAAGGACGTGCTGGGCCGGTCCACGGACACCAACCAGGCCCGGGACGTCTTCGTCTACGACATGGCCAAGGCGGAGACGACCCGGGTGAGCGTCGCCTCCGACGGGACCCAGGGGGCGGGCGAGAGCCTGCGCCCCTCCCTCAGTGCCGACGGGCGCTACGTGGCCTTCCAGTCCGACGTCGTCTTCGACGCCGCCGACACCAACAAGTCCCGGGACGTCTACGTCCACGACCGCGAGAGCGGGGCCACCACCCGGGTGAGCCTGGCCGACTCCGAGGCCGAGGGCGACGGGGGCAGCTACAGCCCCTCGCTCTCCGCCGACGGGCGCCACGTGGCCTTCTGGTCCAATGCCGCCAACCTGGTGGACGGGGACGAGAACGCCGCCAGCGACGTGTTCGTCCGCGACATCGCCGAAGGGGTCACGGAACGGGTCAGCGTGGCCAGCGACGGGGCCGAGGGCGACAGCGACAGCTCCGACCCCTCGCTGTCCCCCGACGGGCGCTACGTCGCCTTCTGGTCGGCGGCCGCCACCCTGGTGAAGGGCGACAGCAACGCGGTCCGGGACGTGTTCCTCCACGACCGCGAGAAGGCCGAGACCGTCCGGGCCAGCGTGGCCAGCGACGGGGCCCAGGCCGACGCCGACTGCTATGCCCCCAACGTCGGGGGGGGCGGCGACCTGGTGGCGTTCGACTCGGAGGCCACCACCCTGGTGTCGGGTGACACCAACCCCGGCAGCGACATCTTCCTGCACACGGAATAATGGGCCGGTGAACGCCGGCGAGCCCGTCAGCTTCATCCCCCCGGCCGACCGGGTGGCCCAGCCGTCCGGGGGGATGGTCCGCGAACAGGCGGTGGCCACGGCCGGCATGTGGGCCGGCCTGGCCCGCACCCAACCGGGGGCCGACTCGGGCTGGCACCACCACGGAGACTACGAGTCCACCATCTACGTGGTCTCGGGTCAGATGCAGATGGAGTCCGGTCCCGGCGGGGGGACCGTGGTCGTGGGCGGGCCGGGGGACTTCCTCTACGTTCCCCCGGGCGCCATCCACCGGGAGAGCAACCCGGGGAACACCGAGAGCCACCTCGTGGTGGTGCGGGGAGGCGGCTCGGGACCGCCCGTCATCAGCGTGGACGGCCCGGCTCCGGCCTGACGCGGGGGTCGCAGGGAGTCAGGCCTCGGGCTCCTCCCCGGCGCCCGGAGGGGTCTTCTGCTGCCAGGTCTGGAAGGCGACCAACAGGGTCTGGAAGAGAGCGGCCGCCTCCTCGGAGTCGCCGAACTCGGCCATGGCCGCCTCGAGGCCGCCCGTCGCCGGCGGGCCGCCCCCCGCGCCCCCGCCCCCGCCTCCGCTTCCGGGCGACGGCCCCTGGAGGATCTCGGCCAGCCGTTCCATGACCCGGCGGCGGCGCTCCTCCTGCTCGTCGGTCAGGTCGATCGCCGGCTCGTCCGCCTGGAGGCCGTCCGGGCCTTCGGGATCGCTCACACCCGCCTGTCTACCTCGTCACGGGCGCCGGCGCTGGAGCAGCACGTCCAGCACCAGGGCCAGTGCCACCGCCGCCAGGGCGGCTGCGGCCATGCTGCCGAGGACACCCTGGACGAGAACCCGCCGGGGCCCGCCGCCGGCGGCCAGAGCCCGGGCGACACCGGCCAGGGTGCCGGAGGTGACGGTGACGCCGGCCGCGGCCAGGGCCGTCCAACGCGTCCGGGCCGGCAGTGCGGGAGAGGGCTCCGGAGCTTCGGCACCGGAGGCTGTCCGGGCGGCCTCCACCGCCCAGCGCCGGTACCAGTAGGCGATGAGGGCCATGCCCACGAACCCGCTGGCGAGCTGCAGGACGTTGTAGACGTGCAGGTGGCCCACGCCGACCGGGTATCGGAGCAGCGCCAGGTGGCGGACCACCGCGCCGCCGCGATGGGTGAGGGCGTCCCAGGCCAGGTGGCTCCAGGACCCGAGGAGCACCGAGGCGCAGATGATCAGGAACCGTCGGGCCGGGAACCAGGCGAACTCCCGGCTTGCGGCGGTGCGCAGGTGGACCGAGGCGGCGGGGGCGAGGGCGGCCAGTGGCCGCTTCACCAGGCCGTGCCAGGCGGCCAGGACCAGGAGGGAGGCGGGCAGGCACATCAGCACCAGCCCGGGGAGGGTGTGCCCGATGGTGCGGTTCGTGCGCAGGTAGACCAGGTACTCGAAGTCCGGGGCCATGGACCCCACGATCGCCGCCGAGAGCACCAGGCGGCGGCCGGTGACCCGCCACAGGGGCGGGCCGGCGGCGGCGTGGGCCAGCGTGAAGGGCACGGTGGCCATGGTTCGTGGTCCGGGCGCCGGAGACCTTCCGCCCGGTCCAGGGGTGGCCCTCGGAGAAAGTACGGTTCCGGGCCGTGATCGACAGCTTCCGGTTCCTGCCCCGCAGCTTCGTGCCCATGTACGAGAACCCCGTCCCCGTCCCCGGCGAGGAGGACGAGGTGTGGGCGCCGCTGCCCACCCGCCTGGCCCGGGCCCGCCTGGCCCTGGTCACCTCCGCCGGCCTGTACCTGGAGGGCGACCAGGAGCCCTTCGACGTGGAGCGGGAGCGGCGGGAGCCGCTGTGGGGCGACCCGACCCACCGGGTCCTGCCCACCTCGCTGGCGGGCCGGGCGCTGGGCATGACCCACCTTCATGTCAACCCCGACGACGTGCTGGCCGACCCCGAGATCGCCCTGCCCCTGGACGGACTGGCCGGGCTGGTGGCCGAGGGTCGGGTGGGGTCGGTGGCCCCATCGCACTACTCGGTGATGGGGTTCCAGGAGGCCGGCCTCGCCGTGTGGCGGGCGGAGACGGCGCCGGCCATCGTCGCCCGCCTGCGGGACGAGGCGGTGGACGGGGTGGTGCTGGCGCCCGTCTGACCGGACTGCTGCCGCAACGTGCCCGTGCTGGCACGCCGAATCGAAGCCGCCGGGATCGCCACCGTGGTGGTGACCATGATGCCGGCCGTCGCCGGTGGCCTGCTCACCCCCCGGGTGGTCGGCGTCGAGTTCCCCTTCGGCCATCCCTTCGGCATGCCCGGCGACCGCCGCATGCAGCGCATCGTGCTCGACACCGCCGTGGCCGTGCTGGCCGGCGCCGACCGGCCGGGCACCCGGGTCGACGTGGACCTGGAGTGGCCCCAGCCCCGGTCGGAGGCCTACCAGGCGTGGCAGCCCAAGGAGGCCAGCCCCATCGTGGCCATGATGCTGGCGGCCATGAAGAAGAGCCCCTGACCCGACCGAGACAGGAGGAGCGCCGTTATGTCGAACACGGTCCGGGTGGCGGCAGTCCAGGCCGCCCCCGTGTTCCTGAACCTCGACGCCACCGTAGAGAAGACCGTGGCCCTGACCAAGGAGGCGGCGGCGGGCGGCGCCGCCCTGGTGGTCTTCCCCGAAGCGTTCGTGCCCGCCTACCCCGACTGGGTGTGGCGCACCCGGC
>JBOGFE010000085.1:0-7187 GCA_050741935.1 Acidimicrobiia bacterium
CACCTGCGCCGCCCGGCCCCGCGCCTGGTCGGCCACCAGCAGGCGTTCCAGCCCATCCGTCTCGGTCAGCGCCCGACCGGCCCGGCGGCCGACCGCGCCGGCGCCGAGGAGCAGGATGACGCTCACAGGACCTGCCCCCGGATGATCAACGGAAGTCGGGTTCGTGGAGTTGGCGCCAGCCGCCCTTGGAAGGGGGAACCCCGCCGCGGCCCCGGGTGCGCACGATCCATCCGAGCACCCCGGCCACCCCGAGGGCCACCAGAGCACGCCGCAGGGCCTTCATCGGTGGGGCTAGCTGGAATCGAACCAGCGACCTCATCCTTATCAGGGATGCGCTCTAACCGACTGAGCTATAGCCCCCGGCCAGGCCCGAGGGGGCCCATCCGGAAGCCCGGCAGTATACCGGAGCGCTCTCTGTCACCCTCCGTGTCCCTTCCGCCCCCGGATAGTCCATTCGGGCTATTTCGCCCCATCCGTCCGGATCATTTCGGTTTTCGGCCCGTAATGGCGGCGACCTTCGTGCGTTCTACCGGTTATAGGCAACGGGGCGAGAAGGGGAGCGGAAACCATATGCAAGCCAACGAGGCCATGTCCTTTTCCAACGGCGAGGCGGGTTGTGCCACCCACGCCCTGCTCGACTGCCTGTGTGACGTGATCCCCCTCGACCAGAGCGTGCCGATCCTGGCCGTCCCCCACGCCGAGCGCCTCCTCCAGCTGGGCCTCGACCGCTTCAACTTCGTGCAGTGGGCCGAAGAGGTCGCCGCCTGGATGGACTCCCAGGACAACAGCCTGCGCCTCGTCGCCGAGGCGTAGCCGGCACCGCCGCGGCCCACGCTCGGAGCCGCGGCCGGCCGTAGACTGCGCCGGTGGTGGACGAGCCGGTCAGAGGCGGTTTCCCGGACCCGTCCTTCTTCAGCCAGTCCGGGATCGAACAGATGCGGAGCTGGATGCGGGGTGAAGCACCCCCGGCTCCGCTCAGCCGCCTGACCGGCATACGGGCCACCCAGGTCGGGGCCGGAACGGCGACGTGCACCATGCCCGCCAGCGCCGCCCTCCAGGCCTTCGACGGCCATGTGGAGGGTTTGGCCCTGTTGCAGGCAGCCATGGAGCTGGCCGTGCTGACCGGCGCCCCGGCCGCCACCGACGTACGGATCGCGGTGATGGTGGTCAACCACCTGCGGCCCTGCACCGTCGAGGCCGAGACCCTGGTGGCCAAGGGCCGCACCCTGCACTCGGGGCGGACGTTCACCCTCGCCGACGTGACGCTGGAGGACGCCCTCGGCCGGGGGGTGGCCCAGGCGACGGGCACGTTCGTGCTGCGGGCGATGGACCCACCGCCTCCCCCCTGGACCGACCCCGGCGCCCCCATCGAGCAACCGATCTACCCCACGCCCGACCCGTACCTGCGGCCCGCCACCGGCTCGTTGCTCTCGCCCGACTCCGACACCACCGCCCTCACGTTCCTGCGCCGGCTGGCCGAGAGCGAGCTTCCTCCCTCGCCCGCTCACGTCCTGTTCGGCGCTCAGGTCGTCGAAGCGTCGGAAGGCACGTTGTCCGTCACGATGCCGGCCAGTGAGTGGCTGTGCGGCCGCATGAAGCGGGTGTCACCCGGCGTCATCGGCTACCTGTGCACGGTCGCCCACGGCGGGGCGGCGGCCACGTTGATGCCCCTGGGCTACCGCCTCGGGGTCCTCAGCCAGAGCGTGACCTTCCTCCAGCCCGTCCCCCCCGACGGGCGGGAGCTTCTCGCCCGGGGAACCGTCAGCCACCAGGGGGGTGAGTTCCTCGTCTCCCGCACCGAGGTGACCGACAGCGACGGCAACACCGTCGCCACCGGCAGCCAGACCTCCCTGTTCATTCCCCGGGGCGGGCGGGCCCCTTCCGGCGTCGAGCCGGACCGCCGGCTGGCCACCGTCCTGTTCACCGACATCGTCGGTTCCACCGAGGCGGCCGAGCGGATGGGCGACACCCGCTGGCACGCCCTCCTCAACCAGCACCACGAGCTCGTCCGCAAGCACCTGAACCTGTTCAAGGGCCGGGAGGTAAAGACCACGGGCGACGGGTTCCTGGCCACCTTCGAGTCCCCGGGCCGGGCGCTGCAGTGCGCCCGGGCCATCCGTGACGGGCTACGCCAGCTCGATCTCGAGATCCGGGCCGGGCTCCACACCGGGGAGTGCGAGTTCTCGGGCGCCGACGTCCTCGGCATCGCCGTCCACATCGCCTCCCGGATCCAGGCCCTAGCCGGCCCGGGCGAGATCCTCGTCTCAGGCACCGTCCGCGACCTCGTCACCGGCTCTGCGCTGCGCTTCACCGACCGGGGCCGTCACCCCCTCAAGGGCATCGAGGACGACTGGCCGCTGTTCCTGCTCGAGACCTAGCCCGAGTCCTTCACCGTCACCTCGAGGCCGCCGGTGAGACGGGCCACGACGTTGTAGATGGCGGCCCCGGCGGTGGTCACGAGGGCGGCGACCACGGCCAGGATCGGCCCCACGATGGCCGACATGACGAGGACCTCGCCACCCCGGAAGTGGTAGCTGCCGGGCGTCCCGAGGACGAGATCCTCCATCAGGTTCTCGAGGTCGGCCAGGAAGCCGGTCTGGCGGCCCACCGCCCACAGGCCCGTCCCCACCACCACTACGACGGCGAGGAGGCACAGGTACAGCACCAGCGACACCTTGAGGGTCGACCACGGATCGATGCGGCGCAGGAGCTGCACCCGCCGTTCGCCGCCCGGGCGGTAGAGGGGCTCTGACTGCGGGGCGACGGGAACGCCGTCGTCCTCGTGCCAGGGGTAGCGGGACTCGGGCTCCCGCCGGCCCGGTTCGTCGACCCACGGATAGGTCACGTCTCCGCGCCTCCCATCTCGGGCCCGCCCTCGGCCTCCGGCTCGGGACCGACCTCGGGCGGATCGAGCACGGGAGCGACGGCCACCACCGACTCGCCCTCGCCCACCCGGGCGATGCGCACCCCGGTGGCGTCCCGGCCCTGGGAGGAGATCTCGCCCGCCTCCATGCGGATGATGTTGCCGGCCGACGAGAACACCAGGATCTCGTCCTCGCTGCCCACCATGAAGGCGCCCACCACCTCGCCCCGGGCGGCGGTGACCTTGATGCCCCGCACGCCCTGGCCGCCCCGTCCCTGGCGGTTGAACCGCTCCAGCTTGGTGCGCTTGCCGTGGCCCGACTTGGTGACGAGGAGGATCTCGACGTCGTCCGCGGCGACCCCGCAGCCGACCACGGCGTCGTTGGCGTCCTTCAGCTTCATGCCCCGCACCCCCGATGTGGCCCGGCCCATCGGGCGGACGTCCTGCTCCGAGAAGCGGATGGTCATCCCGTCCCGGGAGACCATGAACATGTCGTTCTCACCGGTCGTCTGCACGACGCTGACCAGCTCGTCGTCCTCCCGGAGGTTGATGGCGATCAGGCCGGTGCGCAGCGACGAGTCGTACTCCGACATGAGGGTCTTCTTCACCACGCCCTTCTTGGTACAGAAGAACAGGTAGCGCCCCTCCTCGTACTGGCGGGTGTCGATGATGGCCTGGACCTTCTCGCCCGGCTGGAGGGCAATGAGGTTGACCAGCGCCGTGCCCCGGGCCGTCCGCTCCTTCATGGGGATCTCGTGGCCCCGGAGCCGGTAGACCTTGCCCCGCGTCGAGAAGAACAGCAGGTAGGAGTGGGCGGTGGTGGTGAGGAGGTGCTCGACGTAGTCCTCGTCCCGGAGCTTGGCCCCGGTAACGCCCCGGCCGCCGCGGCCCTGGCGCCGGAAGGCGTCGGCTGCCACCGTCTTGATGTAGCCGCCCTTGGACAGGGTGACCACGACCTCCTCGTCCTCGATCAGGTCGAGAACGTCGAGGTCGCCCGGGTCGAAGGTGATCTTCGAACGGCGGTCCTCGCCGAACTTTTCTCGGATCTCGGTCATCTCGGCCTTGATGACGGAGCGCAGCTTCACGTCGTCGCCCAGGATCGCCTCGAGGCTGGCGATGGTGGCCGTGAGCTCGGCGAACTCCTCCTCCAGCTTCTGGCGCTCGAGGCCGGTGAGCCGGCGCAGCTGCATGTCGAGGATGTAGTTGGCCTGCACCTCGGTGAAGGAGAACGGCTCGGCCATGAGGCCGGTCCGCGCCGTGTCGACGTCGGCCGAACCCCGGATGAGGGTGATGACCTGGTCGATCATGTCCAGGGCCCGGAGCAGGCCCTCGACGATGTGGGCCCGGTCCTTGGCCTTGCGCAGGCGGTACTCGGTCCGCCGGCGGACGACCACGACCTGGTGGGCGACGTAGGCGTTCAGCACCTCGGCCAGGCTCAGCACCTTGGGGGCGCCGTCGACGAGCGCCAGCATGATCACCCCGAAGGTGGTCTGCATCGGGGTGTGCTTGTAGAGCTGGTTGAGGACGACCTGGGCGTTGGCATCGCGCTTCAGGTCGATGACGAGGCGCAGCCCCTGGCGGGAGCTCTCGTTGCGGGCGTCGCGGATGCCCTCGATGCGCCGCTCCCGGACCAGCTCCTCGATCTTCGAACCGATCGACTCGACACTCGTCTGGTACGGCACCTCGGTGACGACGATCCGCTGCCCACCCTTGGCGTCCTCCTCGATGTCGGCCACGGCCCGCATGCGTATCGAGCCCCGCCCGGTGCGGTAGGCGTCGAGGGTCCCGGCCCGGCCCATGATCAGCGCCCCCGTGGGGAAGTCCGGCGCCTGCACGTAGTTCATGAGGTCGTCGGAGGTGGCCTCGGGGTTGTCGATCAGGTGGATGGTGGCGTCGATGACCTCGCGCAGGTTGTGGGGCGGGATGTTGGTCGCCATCCCCACGGCGATGCCGCCACCTCCGTTGACCAGCAGGTTGGGGAACCGCGCGGGCAGGGCCGACGGCTCCTGCGACTTCCCGTCGTAGGTGTCGACGAAATCGACCGTGTCCTCGTCGATCCCGGTCAGCATCTGCATCGCCAACGGCGCCAACCGGCACTCTGTGTTGTGGTTGATGAACCCGCCGGCAGAGAAGGCGTGGTCGTCGGAGTCGACCCGGATGGAGTACACCGGCTCCTCGCCGGCCGCCTCCACGGACGACACGGTGGCGTAGTAGTAGCCGTGCTCGGCGATCTGGCGGACGACCGCCTCCGCCTCGGGGTTCCCGACCCGGCTCAGGATGGCCTCCGGGTCGTCCTCCCACAGGTCGGCCCGGCCGATGGCGTTCTTGGCCAGCCAGCGGCGATGACCCCGGGTCGCCTCGGCGCGGAGGAAATCAGCAATGAAGGGGATCGTGTCGCCGGAGTTGTTGCTCCGCTTCTCGCGCGTGTTCTCCAGGGCGTCCATCAGGCGGTCCTGCTTGGTGCAGGCGAAGCCGACCCGCTCGGCAAAGCGCCGGACCTGCCGGCGGCTGGAAAGGAACACCTTCCATTCCTTGCGGTCCTCGGCGAAGCAGCGCCGGGCCACGATCCCGAACTCCAGCAGCAGCTGCTGGACGTCCTGGGACAGGCCCTCGCTGTAGGTGGAGTAGGAGATCTGTACGGTCTCGTCCGCCCTGCGGTCGTCGTGGAGGATCGACGCGCAACCGTCGCCTTCGAACAGCGCCTGCAGGAAGGCCCGCTTGGCCTCGGCGGGGGCCTGCCAGACGAACTCCGGGATGCGCTTGTCGGCGCTCTTCCTGCCGGCCAGCTCACCGAGCGGAGAGTTGTGGAGAGCATCGCAACGCTGGATGTCGAGCTCGTAGAGCGTGCTCCCCGATGCGCTGGTCCGCTGGTACGAGTAGGCGGTCCCGCCGACGAGGTCGCGGTAGAGCGACTCGACCCGGGAGAAGTACTCGGGATCGGTGTTGTTGAAGCCCGAGCGGTCGCCGACGAACCCTTCGGCCGTGAAGGCCCCGGCCAGGAACGCCCACCGCTCCGCCGTCTCGTCGTGGCGCTGGTCCTCGTCCGGCCGGCGGTCGATGGCCACCTTGTCGCCAGGCTGGAGCTCGTCGAGCAGCTTCCACTGGAAGACCGGAACCCCGACGATGCTGGCGAGGCAAAGGACGGGATGGTTCTTCGTTCCCTTGATCTGGAATCCCTCGCGCGTCCGCGCTCGGAGGATCGTGTGGGTGCCGGAGTGAAAGAAGGCGTCGGCACGCACGATCTCGCCGGATCGACCCACGACCTTCAGGTCGCACTCTGTGGTGCTGTTCGGCGGAGCGCCTGGGACGAGTTCGTCGATCCGGAGTGTCCCCTGTGGCGTGCGTAATCTTGTGTCGCCAGAGTTACAGTAGCGCATCGCAGCCGGACGATCGTTGGGGTCCGGGCTGCCGAAGTTGCCGTGGCCGTCGACCAGGGGGTGGCGGAGGGAGAAGCTCTGGGCCATGCGGGCCAGGGCGTCGTAGATGGCGGTATCGCCGTGGGGGTGGAGCTGGCCCATGACGTGGCCGACCACCTGGGCGCACTTCGTGTACGGCCGGTCGGGGCGCAGGCCCCGGTCGTACATGCCGTACAGGATGCGGCGGTGGACCGGCTTCAGGCCGTCTCGGACGTCCGGGAGCGCCCGGGAGACGATGACCGACATGGCGTAGTCCAGGAAGGAGCGTTCCATCTCCTCCTGGATCTCGATCGGTTCGATCGCGCCGAGGCTCTGCTGACCTTCAGGCACTGACAATCACCTCATCTTCAAACGTCGGTGAGGGGGGTCCCACGACCACTAGATGTCGAGGAACCTCACGTCGGAAGCGTTCCGCTGGATGAACTCGCGCCGGGTGTCGACGTCCTCGCCCATGAGGGTGGAGAAGATCTCGTCGGCGATGGCGGCGTCCTCCACCGAGATCTGGAGAAGTGAGCGGGCGCCGGGGTCCATGGTGGTGGCCCACAGCTCGTCCCAGTTCATCTCGCCCAGACCCTTGAACCGGCTGATCTCCGGCTTGCGGTTCTGGTTGTCACCCAGGAACCGCTGGAGGGCGTGATCGTCCTTCAGGTAGGTCTTCTCCTTGCCCAGCGTGGCCGAGTACAGCGGCGGCTGGGCGATGTAGACGTAGCCCATCTTCACCATGGACGGCATCTGCCGGTAGAAGAACGTCAGCAGCAGCGTGCGGATGTGGGCACCGTCGACGTCGGCGTCGGTGAGCAGCACGATCTTGTGGTAGCGGATCTTCTCGAGGTCGAACTCCTCGGCGATCCCCGCCCCGATGGCGGTGATGAGGGCCTGGATCTCCTCGTTCTTGAGCATCCGGTCGA
>JBOGFE010000086.1:0-3537 GCA_050741935.1 Acidimicrobiia bacterium
GCTCGGGTCCGATGTCGTGTTCTGCCTGGTGGGCGGCACGGCCTGGATGCGGGGCCGGGGCGAGGTGATCGACCCCCTGGCGCCGGTGGAGCCGCTGCCCCTGGTGGTGGCCGCTCCGCCCTTCGCCGTGTCCACCCCCGCCGTCTACGCCGCCTGGGACGACCTGGGCGGCCCCCGTTCGGAGCGGACCGTCCCGGCGCCGCCGGAGCTGGCCGGGCTCCTGCCCGGCGGGCTGGCCAACGACCTGGAGCCGGCGGCCGAAGCCGTCGAACCCCGCCTGCGGATCTTCCGGGAAACCCTCGAGGACCTGGCCGGTGCCCCGGCGGTACTGGCCGGGAGTGGCTCGGCCCACGCCGTCCTGGCCGGTGACCCCGGGCGCGCCACCACCCTGGCCCGAGAGGTCAGGGCCCGGCTCGGTGCCCGGGCCTGGGCGACCCGGCCCGTCGAGGCCGGCGTCGCCGTGTAGGCGTTACTTCCCGGCCGCTCGACGCTGCCAGCGCGTGCGCTTCAGGAGCTTCTTGTGCTTCTTCTTCCGCATCCGCTTGCGGCGCTTCTTGATGAGCGAACCCATGGCGGGGGCAGACTACCCGCCTGCCCCCGTGCTGTCATACCGCCCCCTTCGTACTTGCGGGTATGGTCGATGAAACGGTCGGGGGTGGTGTAACCGGCAGCACAGGGTCCTTTGGAGTCCCTGGACGAGGTTCGAATCCTCGCCCCCGAGCTCAGCTCTGTGAAAGGGGTGTCGATGACCCAGTCTTCTCCGGGGGTGGAGGAGTCTCCGAGCGGGTTGGCGGCGGTGGTGCTGGCGGCCGGCGAGGGCACCCGCATGAAGTCGTCCATTCCCAAGGTGCTCCACCCGCTGTGCGGGCGGCCGATGCTCCTCCACGTCATCGGCGCCCTCGAGCAGCTGTCCGTGGATCGCATCGTGGTGGTGGTCGGGCACGGGGCCGACAAGGTCATCAAGACCCTCCACGGCGAGACCGACGTGCCCCTCGAGTTCGTCGAGCAGCGGGTCCAGCGGGGCACGGGCGACGCCGTCTCGGTCGGCCTGACCGTCTTCCCCGACGAGCTCGACGGCGAGGACGACCTCGTCGTCGTCCCCGGCGACACACCGCTGCTGCGGGCCGAGACGGTGGCCGCCCTGTTCCGGGAGCACACCGCGGCGGGCGCGGCGGCCACCATCCTCACCGCCCGCCTGCCCGACGCCACCGGTTACGGCCGGATCGTGCGGGGCAAGGACGGGGGCGTCGAGTCGGTCGTCGACCACTGGGACGCCACCCCCGCCGAGCGGGAGATCGACGAGGTCAACACCTCCATCTACTGCTTCCGGCGCAACCTGCTCGCCCCCGCCCTGCGGCGCCTCTCACCCGAGAACGCCCAGGGCGAGTACTACCTCACCGACGCCATCGCCGTGCTGCGCCAGGCCGGCCACCGGGTGATCGCCATGACCGCCCCCGAGACCGTCGAGGCCCTGGGGGTGAACGACCGGGTCCAGCTGTCCGAGGCCGAGACGCTGCTGCGGGCCCGCATCAACGCCGCCTGGATGCGGGCCGGCGTGACCATGACCGATCCCGGCCGCACCTACATCGACGCCTCCGTCACCCTCGGGGCCGACGTGTCCATCCTCCCCGGGGTCGTGCTCGAGGGCCGGACCACGGTGGGCGCCGGTTCGGTGATCGGGCCCGACACCCGCCTCGTCGACACCGTGGTGGGGGAGGGGGCCACCGTCACCTACAGCGTGGCCCGGGAGGCCGAGATCGGCGACGGCGTGTCGGTCGGGCCCTACGCCCACCTGCGCCCGGGCACCCGGCTGGCCCGGGGGGCCAAGGCGGGCAGCTTCGTGGAGATCAAGGCCTCGGAGGTCGAGGAAGGGGCCAAGGTCCCCCATCTCGCCTACGTGGGCGACGCCACCGTCGGCGCCGGCGCCAACGTGGGGGCGGGCACCATCACGGCCAACTACGACGGCCGGGAGAAGCACCGGACCCGCATCGGCGCCCGGGCGAACATCGGGTCCAACACCGTGCTGGTGGCCCCGGTGGAGGTGGGCGAGGATGCCTACACCGGGGCCGGCTCGGTCGTCACCCATGACGTCCCGGCCGGCGCCCTGGCCAAGGGCGTGCCGGCCCGGGTGGAGGAGGGCTGGGCCAAGTCCCGGGGCGAGGGGCCACCGCCCGAGGAGGCGCCCGCCCCCGAGGGATCCGAAGGGGAACCGGGGGCCGGCGAGGGCTGAAGCTCACGGGGGGCCCGCCGAATCTGCGAAACTGGCTGGAAGGGCTTCGGGGCGGGGCGTGCCCCGAAGGGCTCGGGGAGCAGGGGTGGCCCCGGAGACATGGGGAGAAAAATGGAACTGGTCACGAAGAAGAAGTTGATGCTCTTCAGCGGGCGGGCCAACGTGCCCCTCGCCGAGGAGATCGCCGAGAACCTGGGGGTCCCCCTGGGCGACGTGGAGCTGTCCACGTTCGCCAACGGCGAGATCTACTGCCGCTACCTGGAGAGCATCCGGGGCGCCGACGTCTTCATCGTCCAGAGCCACTGCGATCCGATCAACGAGCGGATCATGGAGCAGCTCATCATGATCGACGCCGCCAAGCGGGCGTCGGCCAAGCGGATCACCGCCGTGTGCCCGTTCTACGGCTATGCCCGCCAGGACAAGAAGACCGAGGGCCGGGAGCCCATCACGGCCCGGCTCCTGGCCGACATGCTGACCACGTCGGCGGGCGCCGACCGGGTGGTGGCCATGGACCTCCACACCGGCCAGATCCAGGGGTTCTTCGACACCCCCGTCGACCACCTCACCGCCCTGCCCGTCCTGTCGTCCTACCTGTCCGAGACGGTGGAGGGCGACCCGGTGGTCGTCTCCCCCGACGCCGGCCGGGTCAAGCTGGCCCAGCGCCTGGCCCACCACCTCGACACCGACATCGCCATCATCGACAAGCGCCGGCCCCGGGGCACCCACAACGTGGCCCAGGCCAGCGAGATCGTCGGTCAGATCACGGGACGGCCCTGCATCCTGATCGACGACATGATCGACACCGCCGGCACCGTGACCTCGGCCGCCGAGCTGCTGGTGGAGAAGGGCGCGGCCGGCGTCTACGTGGCCGCCACCCACGGGGTGCTGTCGGGCCCGGCCGTCGATCGGCTGAAGAACGCCCCCATCCGGGAAGTGATCCTCACCAACACCCTGCCCATCGAGGACGGCAAGCGCTTCCCCGAGCTGCGGGTGCTCTCCATCGCCCCGATCATCGCCGACGCCCTCGACGCCGTGTTCGAGGACACGTCGGTGAGCCAGATCTTCCAGGGGGACAATCTCTAGGAGCAGCCCACTAGGCTGCCCGCCTGTGTCTATTGCTCTTCGCCTGGCGGCTCATCGCGAGGCGGCCGGGGGCCCCAGCCCCAGCCGCTCAGCCCCTCCTCCGCTGGCGCTCCGGAGGTTCTGATGGATGAGGTCACGCTCGCAGCTGAAGTCCGCCCGGGTACCGGCAAGTCCGTAGCCCGCAAGATCCGCCGGGAGGGGAAGGTGCCTGCCATCGTCTACGG
>JBOGFE010000087.1:0-5637 GCA_050741935.1 Acidimicrobiia bacterium
GTAGACCACCAGCAGGCACGCGGACAAGCACTGGGGAGATCAGCTGGCCGTCAGTGGGGAAAACTCATGGCCGCCAGCGGGGAGATTCGTGTCCGCCTACGGGGAGAATCTCATGGCCGCCGACACCGCAGGAGAAGGAGATGAAACAGCCGTGGGATCGATCGGCCTGCGGAGGGTCGCGCCCACCTCCCGTGCGATCTGTCTGACCCAATGCGGCCTTCCGAGTACGGACATCATCTGCAGCCACTTGAGCCATCCGCAGGTAGTGGGATCGGTGACCGGGGGCGGGCGGAGCCGAATGCTCGGTCAGGCGGTGTGCGAGCTCGGCAAGCCGGGCGCGGTCAGGGCGGCCGAAAGCTGCCGTCCTAACGGCCACGACTGTTGGGAGAGGCTGTTCCGGGTGGTGCGGGATTCGGATGAGCAAGTTGAGGTCCCTCCGCTGGCCGTCACCGAAGCGCTCGACTTCCTCGACGCAGTATGGGAGCTGCGGTTCAAGCGGAAGCTACTGCGCAAGCTGCCCACCACTGTGGTCGCGGGCCTTGCCTTGCCGGTGCGAACCCGGGACGACTTCAAGGCGCGCATGCGCGACCTCGGAGCGTTGGACGCTGTCGAAGTGACCGACGAGCAACTCGGTCTGCAACCCGGCGACCCGCGAGTCGATGGGCCGTTCAACCGAGTGAAGAAGCTCCTCGGTGTCGAACTCGACGGGATCACGACGATGCAGAAGATCATTGGCCTTCGCGTAGCTCTCCAGCATCCTGACAAGGCCAACAAGCTGCACGAGAACTTCGACTTCCTCGGGATCGCCTACCCGCCGAAGGACTGGAGCGAGGCTTGGAAGCGCGTGTCCGTTCGTGCCGTCCGCGCGCTAGGCGAGATCCGGGAGGAGGTTCGAAGTGGGACACCCGCCAAGTGAGAGCCCTGGTTCTCCGGCCGGAACCAAAGTTGGCCGGCCCGAACGAGGGTGACCCGCTCCATTTTGGGTTCCCTACAAAGCGTTAACTGGCCGATCATCTGACCAAGAGTCAGAAGGTTGAGCGCCTATCCGCCGTGTCGACGTCGATCGGCGTCAGCCATGCCAAGGGCCCTCCGGGCTGGGATGGTTGTCACCCGCTTGTCACCGGAAGCGCCAACATGAGGTAGCACGCAGTAGTGCGCAGCAACACAAAAGTGCTGGTGAAAGGCTATGTAGTGGCAGCGGACGACACCCAATGCGACCCGGCGCGGTTACTACGGATCAGAAGGTTGGGGGTTCGAGTCCCTCCGAGCGCGCTGAGCAGAGCAGCAGGTCCCACGGCAGCGCTGAGTCCCCGGCCGTGACCGGGCCGGACGGGCCGGAACCGGCTGGCCCGACCCCGGTCAGGGCACGAGGTCCAACCCTGGTCGGGCGGTCGGCGGAGCTGGCGGAGCTGGAAGCCGGGCTCGACCGGGCGTCGGCGGGAGAGTTCCGCATGGTTCTCCTCCTGGCCGATGCGGGGATGGGCAAGACCCGACTGGCGAGGGAGCTGCTCGACCGGCGTGCCGGCGGCGCGCTCGGCCTGTCCGCTCGGGGCCATGCCCTGGGCGGCACCACCTCCTTCGGCCTGTGGGCGGAGGCGTTCGAGGGCCACCTCCGGGGACTCGACCCGGGCGAGGTGGCCGATCTGTGTGGCGGCTTCGTCGACGACCTGGGTGGCCTGCTGCGCAGCGCCGCCGCCGTGCGGGGGGCGGCGCCGGCGGGGGAGCCGCCCCGGGCGCGCCTCCTGGAGGGTCTCGCCGTGCTGCTCGACCAGCTGGCCCGGCGGTCGCCGGTGATCATCTTCTTCGACGACGTGCACGTGGCCGACGACTCCTCATGGGACGCGTTGCACTACCTGGCCCGCAACCTCGTCACGGCCCCGGTCTTCGTCGTGGCGGCTGCCCGGCCGCTGGAGCTCGCCGGCCAGACCGGGCCGAACCAGATCCTCCTGGGACTGGACCAGGACGGTGTCCTCCTCCGGCTCGGCCTGCCGCCACTGCCATCCGACGACCTGGCCGATCTCCTCGCCGGCGCCCTGGGGGAACGGCCCCCGGCGTCACTGGTCTCCTGGCTCGAGGAACGGTCCCGGGGCAATCCCCTCTTCGCCCTCGGGCTCCTCCGGGCCCTCCTGGATGAGGGCGCCGACCTTGCCGATCCCCGTCTCCGACGCCTCCCGGAGGATCTCGCCGAGCGGGTGATCGCCCGGGTCGCCGTCCTGGGCGACGCCGCCCGGTCGACCCTCGAGACGCTGGCCGTGGTCGGCCGGCGGGTCGAGCTGCGCGACTTCGCCGCCCTCAGCGCTCGTCCTCCCGACCGGCTCGGCCCCCTGCTCGACGACCTCGTCCGCGCCCGGCTGGTGAGCGAGGAGGAGCAGGGCCGGGAGGTGACCTACGAGATCAGCCACCCTCTCATCCAGGAAGCCATCTACCAGGAGCTGGGTACGTCTCGACGCCGGGCCCTCCACCGGCTCGTGGGGCGGGCCCTCCTGGCCGTCGACCGGCTGGGGGAGGCCGCTCCCCACTTCGTCCGCTCCGCCGACCCCGGCGACGCCGAAGCCATCGACGCGCTCCGCGAGGCGGTCCGCCAGGCCGAGGCCCGGGACCTGTACCGGGAGGCGCTCACCATCCTCGGCACGCTCGTCGAGCTGGTTCCCCCCGGGGACGACCGCTGGCTCGAGGTGGTGGACGGCCTGGTCCTCCAGGCCGACTGGGTGGTCGACCACCGGGCCGACGTCCACGCCACCCTGGCCATCCCCGCGCTGCGGGCCATCGACGCCGTCCTCGACCGCTCCCCCGATCTGGCCCGCCGGGCGGCGGTCAAGTTCCGGCTGGCCAGCTTCCTCGCCTGGGGAACGGCTGAGTTCGAGGAGGCCAAGCGGGTCTGCCGGACCGCCCAGGGGCTCTTCGAGGCGGCCGGTGACCAGAGGGCGGCGTGGCTGGCCACGCTCGAGTTGAACACCTACGTCGCGATGGACGAGCTGTCTCTCTGGCCCTCGGTGGGGACGCAGGTGGCGGAGGCGGCGGACGCGGCCGGCGACCCGTTCGTCGTCATGCAGGCCCTGGGCCGGCAGGTCGCCTGGGGGAACCTGTTTCTCGGCGCGTTCGACGATGCGGAGGCGGCCATCCACCGCAGCATCACCTTGGCCCGGGATGCGGGCCGGGGCTATTTCCACGCCCTCAGCCTCACCGCCCTGGGGATCTCGCGCGCTCTCGGGGGACGGCTGGCCGACGCCTACCCCGCCCTGGCCGAGGCCAAGATGGTGAACCCGAGCTGGCGGGACGGCCTCCAGCTGGAGTACGAGATCCTGGTCCACTGGCTGGCCGGCGACTACGGGTCGGCCCTGGCCCAGGCCCAGGAGTCGGTGACCTGGAACTCTGCCGGGGTCGCCCGGCGCCGGGTCATCTTCTTCGGGTTCGCCGTGCTGGCCGCGGTGGAGACCGACCGCCTCACCGAGGCCCGGCGCTACCTCGGCGTCGCCCAGGCCACTTTCGGCGACCGGCCCTGGGGCTTCTGGCCCGACGTGTGCCGCCACGCCGGCACCGTGCTGCGATGGCGAGAAGGAGAGGCGGAGGGGGGCGTGGCCGAACTGCGCCGGGCGACCGATCGGATGCTCACGGCCGGGGGTCGGCCCTTCGCCGCGCTTGCCCTCCTCGACCTGGCCGAGCTCGCCTCCGAGAACCACGACCATGACACCGCCGCTACGGCCGCCGCTCAGCTCGACGAGGTTGCCCGGGCGATGGACCGCCAGCTCTACCGGGCGCTGGCGGTCGTTGCGTCGGCGTGGGCCGGCTTGTCGAAGACGGGTGCCGCCCTGGACGCTCAGGGCGTGGAGGACGCCGCCCGGCTCCTCTCCACCCTTGGCTACCAGGGGTTGGCGGGACGGGCCTACGACGTGCTCGGCCGCGGCCTGGCCCGGGCCGACCGGTCCCGGGCCCGGGCAGCACTGGATACCGCCGCCGTGACCTTCGAGGGTTGCGGGGCGATGTGGCGGCGGGACCGTTCGCTCGAAGCCCTCCGGCGCCTCGGGGGGACCGAGGCCCGCAAGCGGGTGGCGGCCGTCCTCGGGCCGGCCGCCCTCACCGCCCGGGAGCGGGATGTGGCCCGCCTGGCGGCGCAGGGCCGCACCGCCCACCAGATCGCCCGGGAACTCTTTGTCGGCGAACGCACCGTGGAGAGCCACCTGAACCGCATCTACACCAAGCTCGGCATCTCCTCCAAGCTCGAGCTCGTCCAGCAGGCTGCCGCTCTGGGCCTCGCCGATCCGGACGAGCCCCGCCCGGCCTGATCCACGGTCGTGCCCGCAATTTGCGTACTGGTACGGGCGAAACGACGCCGGTGACTTCGTAGGTTCGCCAGTATCCGAATCCACTCCGGTGGACTATGCGAATGGGGGAACGATGCGAACCAAGGGTGTCTTCTTTGCCGTGTTGATGGCGCTGGTCGGAAGTTTCTTGGGGATTGGCGGGCCGGCGGAAGCCGAATCCGAAATGGCCTGCAAGGGGGAATACAGCCTCGTGGCGTCGCCGGGGTTGGGATCTGAACCTGTCTCGGACGTGGTGTTCCATACGGGCGGGGAGAGCGGAAAGCTCGACTGTGGTAGCGGCGGCGTGGGCACCATCGGCATCGACGGCCGTCTCGGCACTGAGCAGCCCGTGACCTGTACGTCGGGTGGTGAGGGGTGGGGGGTGTTCTCGTACACCTACGGCGGCAAGACCTTCAAGGACACCCTTACCTTCGACTTCGGCAAGATCTCCGATGGGTACCTCTCGGGCAACTTCGTCGGTGAGCGCTATTCGGGGACCTTCACGTCCACGCCGACCGAAGGCGACTGCGTGACCGCACCCGCTACGAAAGCCGACGTCAAGCTCGACGGCATCATGACGGGCTGACGCCCGTCCGGTTCCTGCCGCTGTGCGGCGCACGCCTTTCCGGTTCCGGATGGCTCGGGGTTCTGCTCCCGCCGAACCCCGAGCCCATGTAGCGACCCACCACTGTTTCGATCGAGCTCCGAGGTGTCCCATGGGAACCCGCCCCGACAGCTCCACCCGACGGGCCGGAGGGCCGACCTGCGGCGCCGGTTACGCCCTGGTCGGCTCGCGCCTCGACGCCGGTGAGGACGGGCCGCTCGACGGGGTTCCGGATCTCGCCCCGGAGGGGCGGTCGGTGGCCGTGTGGCAGATCGAGTCCGGCCACATCAACGGGATCGACGTCGCCGGCCGGGTCGTCCTCACGGTCTCGAGCCGATCCCTGCCCGACGCCGGGCGAGCAGCCGTGCTCCTCGACGAAGGGGCCAACCCGGAGCAGGCCCTCGCCATCACCGACGCCTTCCACGGGCGCCTCGACGGACCGCTCGCCTGCCTCGCCGGCCAAACCAGCGCCGACATGGCGTTCTCACAGTTGGTACCCGTCGAGTACTGGACGGCGGGTGAAGAACGCGTCGCCTGGGTGCCCCAGCGGGTGAAGCTCATCGCCCGCCTCGAATCTGCGCCCAGACCAGGCCCCCGCCGGCAGACCACCGGCTGGCGCTGCCGGGCCCAGGGACGGGCGGTCGAGGTTTCGGTCAACCTCCCCGAAGCCGGCCTGATCTGGCATGAGTCCGGCGTCGGCGCCCGGATCTGGGCCTTCCATCTCGTCTCCGA